>JAIERT010000267.1 GCA_019746735.1 Burkholderiaceae bacterium
CATGAAAGCAGTCATCCTGGCCGGCGGCCTGGGCACCCGGATTTCCGAGGAAACCCATCTCAAGCCCAAACCCATGATCGAGATCGGGGGCAAGCCCATCCTCTGGCACATCATGAAGATCTACAGCGCCCACGGCGTCAACGACTTCGTGATCTGCTGCGGCTACCGCGGTTACGTGATCAAGGAGTACTTCGCCAACTATTTCCTGCACACCTCGGACCTGACCTTCGACATGGCCAGCAACCGCATGGAAATCCACCAGCGTCACGCCGAGCCCTGGCGTGTGACCGTGGTGGACACGGGTGAGCACACCATGACCGGCGGGCGCCTGAAACGCGTGGCCGACTATCTGAAGGACGAAGAGGCCTTCTGCTTCACCTATGGCGACGGCGTGGCCGACGTCAACATCAGCGCGGCCATCCGCTTCCACCAGGCGCATGGCAAGCTGGCCACGGTGACGGCCGTGCAGCCGCCCGGACGCTACGGTGCCTTGCAGATGGACGGCAGCACCGTGACGGGCTTTGCCGAAAAGCCGCGCGGCGACGGTGGCCTGATCAACGGCGGCTTCTTTGTGCTCTCGCCGCGCTGCATCACGCGCATTGGCGGTGACGCCACGAGCTGGGAGGTCGAGCCCCTGACCAGCCTCGCCGCGGCCGACGAGCTGCGCGCCTACGCTCACCACGGTTTCTGGCAACCCATGGACACCCTGCGTGAGAAGAACCTGCTCGAGGACCTCTGGGCCTCGGGCCGTGCGCCGTGGAAGGTCTGGGAATGACACCCTCGGCGGGGCCCGATGCCGCCTTCTGGCGTGGCAAGCGCGTGCTGCTCACCGGGCACACGGGCTTCAAGGGCGCCTGGCTGGCGCTCTGGCTGCAGCGCCTGGGGGCACAGGTCACGGGCCTGGCGCTGGCGCCGGCCACCCAGCCCAGCCTGTTCGAGCTGGCGGGCATTGCGCAGGGCCTGGACCACCATGTGGCGGACCTCCGCGACGCCGCGGCCGTGGCCCGCGTGGTGCAGGCCGCCCGCCCCGAGATCGTGCTGCACCTGGCCGCCCAGGCCCTGGTGCGCGAGAGTTACCGCGAGCCTGTGAGCACCTGGGCCAGCAATGTCATGGGCACGGTGCATGTGCTCGATGCCCTGCGTCGCCATCCCGGCACGCGCGTGGCCGTCTGCGTCACGACCGACAAGGTCTACCGCAACCACGAATGGCACCACCCCTACCGTGAGAGCGATGAGCTGGGGGGGCACGACCCCTACAGCGCCAGCAAGGCCGCGTGCGAACTGGCCATCGCAAGCTACCGCGATGCTTTTCTTTCCGAACAAGGGCTGGCCCTGGCCAGTGCCCGCGCCGGCAATGTGATCGGCGGCGGCGACTGGGCGGCAGATCGTCTGCTGCCCGACGCCGTGCGTGCCTGGCAGCGTGGCGACACGGTGCAGATCCGCCGGCCCGAGGCCACGCGCCCCTGGCAGCATGTGATCGAGCCGCTGGCGGGCTATCTCTGCCTGGCCCAGGCCCTGTGGCAGGACGCCACGCTGGCCGGCGCCTGGAATTTCGGACCGCTGGCGCACGAACGTGCCACGGTGCGGCAGGTCGTGGATCTCGCAAGAGCGGCCTGGGGCGGTGGAGCGGTCGACTACGCCTCGCAGACACAGGGCCCGCACGAGGCGGGCTCGCTGGCGCTGGACACGTCCAAGGCGCAGGCGCGGCTGGCCCTGCAGCCGCGCTGGGACTTGGAGCAGTCGGTGCTGCGCACCCTGCGCTGGTACCGCGCGCAGCATGAGGGGGCGGATGCGCGCGAGCTCTGCCTGCGCGATCTCGAAGCCTGGGAGGCCAGGGGATGAGCCACAGTCTGACCGTGACCGACCTGCCGCTGGCCGGGCTCAAGCGCGTGCAGCGCCGCCTGCACGGTGACGAGCGCGGTGTGTTCGCGCGCCTGTTCTGCGCCGATGAGCTGGCCGCCGTGGGTTGGCAGGGGCCGGTAGCCCAGATCAACCACAGCCTGACCCGCACGCGCGGCACGGTGCGTGGCCTGCACTACCAGCGTCCACCGCATGCGGAGATGAAGCTCGTGAGCTGTGTGCGCGGCGAGGTCTGGGATGTGGCCGTGGACCTGCGCGCGGGCTCGTCCACCTTTTTGCGCTGGCATGCCGAGCGTCTGAACGCTGCCGAGGGCACGGCCCTGCTGATCCCGGCCGGTTTTGCGCATGGTTTCCAGGTGCTCAGTGACGAGGCTGAGCTCGTCTACTGCCATTCCGTTGCCTACATGCCGCAGGCCGAAGCCGGTCTGCATGTGCGTGAAGCGCGTCTGGGCATCGGCTGGCCGTTGCCGGTGCAGGGCCTGTCGTTGCGTGATGCCGGCTTTGAGCTGTTGACCCCGGCTTTCGAGGGAGTGACTTTGTGAAGTGCCGCCATTGCGCCCAGGCGCTGCGCCTGCCTTTTCTGGACCTGGGCAGTGCACCGCCGTCCAATGCCTACCTCAGCGAGGCGGCGCTGCACGGCCCCGAGACCTGGTACCCGCTGCGTCTGCTGGTCTGCGAAGCCTGCTGGCTGGTGCAGACCGAAGACCACGCGGGGCGTGAGCAGCTCTTCGACGCCGACTACGCCTACTTCAGCTCCTATTCCAGCTCCTGGCTGGCCCATGCCAGGACCTATGTGCGGGCGATGCGCGAGCGCCTGGGCCTGAGCGCGCAGAGTTGCGTGGTCGAGGTCGCGGCCAATGACGGCTACCTGCTCCAGTACGTGCGCGAGGCTGGCGTGCCCTGCTACGGCATCGAGCCCACGGCCAGCACGGCCGCCGCCGCGCGTGCCAAGGGCATCGAGATCGTCGAACGCTTCTTCGGGGTGGCATTGGCGCGCGAACTCGCGGCGGCCGGTCGCCAGGCCGACCTGACGGCGGCCAACAATGTGCTGGCCCACGTGCCCGACATCAACGACTTCGTCGCCGGCTTCGCGGTGCTGCTCAAAGAACAGGGTGTGGCCACCTTCGAGTTCCCGCACCTGCTGCGCATGGTGCTGGAATGCCAGTTCGACACCGCCTACCACGAGCATTATTCCTACCTCTCCCTCACCGCCGTGCAGCGCATCTTCGCCGCCAACGGCCTGCAGGTCTTCGATGTCGAGGAGCTGTCCACGCATGGCGGCAGCCTGCGGGTCTACGCCCAGCGCAGTGACGGCGGTCGCCATCCCGTGGCGCCGGCCGTGGCCGCGCTGCTGGCGCGCGAACAGGCCGCGGGCCTGACACACGCGGACTTCTATACGGGCTTCCAGCGCGAGGCCGAGCGCATCAAGCGCGAGTTGCTGGAGTTCCTGTTGCAGGCCCGGCGTGGCGGGCTCAAGGTCGGCGCCTATGGCGCGGCGGCCAAGGGCAACACGCTGATGAACTTCGCCGGCGTGCGGCCGGACCTGCTGCCCTATGTGGTGGACCTCAACCCCGCCAAGCAGGGCAAGTACATGCCGGGCAGCCGCATTCCCATCGTCAGTGAGGACCATCTGCGCCGCGACCGCCCGGACCGCGTGCTCATCCTGCCCTGGAACCTGCGCACGGAGATCACCGCGCAGCTGGCCTATATCCGCGAGTGGGGCGGGCGTTTTGTGACTGCTGTGCCGCGCCTGACGGTGGATCAAGACTGACAGTAACCTAGCGACTTCAAGGACGACATCATGGCCAATGACCCCCGTGATCTGGATGGCTCCCGTTTGCAGCAGGCGCTGCTCAAGCTCGGTCGCGACGCAACGCTGCGGGCCGAGCTCATGGCGTGGCTCCAGCGGGCCGAGCGCAGGCTGGCCTATGGCGCATCGGTGCGCGACGACATCACCGGCCCCATCATCGATGCCCTGCACAGTGAGCAGGACCTGTACGAGAAGCAGCTGGCCGATGGCACACGCTTTCGTTTCCTTTACCGAACCAAGATCGCCCGCGATTTCCTGCTGGCCGAGCAGGAGCGTCCCAGCCACGTCTGGGAGCCCCAGACGACGCGCCTGCTGCAGCACCTGACGGCCGGGACTTCGGGCGATGTGCTGATCGGCGGTGCCTACTTCGGTGACCATGCCGTTGTGCTGGGCGTGCAGCTTCGGGGTAGCGGCCGGGAGGTGCATTGCTTCGAGCCGAATACCGACCAGGCGGGGATGCTGGCTGCCAATGCTGAGCTGAACGATCTGCAGAATCTGCGGATCAATCGTCTGGGGCTGTGGCATGAAAGCAGCCAGCGCCTGCGGCTGGACGGCTTTGACTCCTTTGCCAACGCGGTGCCGGCAAAGGGTGACGAGGGCTTTGAGACCATCACGATCGATGACTACTGTCAGGCCCAGTGTCGTGCCATTGGTGTCCTGATGCTGGACATCGAAGGCGCCGAGCTGCGTGCCCTGCAAGGCGCGGCGCGGGTGCTGAAGCAGGATCGTCCGGCCGTCGTCTTCGAGGTACACCGTGACTATGTGGACTGGAGCGCGGGCCTGCTCCAAACACCGATCTGCGCCCTGCTGGCGGCGGCGGGCTACCAGCTCTATGCCGTGCGTGACTTCAACACCCACCAGGAGATGGGGGAGCGCTGCATCGAATTGATCCCGGCCGACAGCGTCTATCTGGAAGGGCCGCCCCACGGCTTCAATATGCTGGCCGTAGCCGATCCTGCCCTGATCGCCGGACCGCTGTTCCGCCAGGTGCGCAACGTCAGCCCCAAGCTCCTGCGCCACAAGGATCCCGCCCTGCACCATCCGCTCGACGGTCTGCCGGGCTGAGAACACAGCCCAGGAAGTCGCCTCATGTCGCAGCCCATCGCCACCATCATCGGCGGCAACGGCTTTGTCGGGGCCGCCCTGGCGCGTCATCTCTCCGGCCTGGGGTGGACGTGCGAGATCCCGTCGCGCGATATGCCCTGGCCTCAGACGGGGCGTGACCTCGGGCATGTCTTCTATTGCGCGGGGCTGACGGGTGATTACCTGGCGCGCGCGGCTGACACGGTGGAGGCCCATGTGAGTCTGCTGGCGCGGGTGCTGCAATCCGAGCGCTGGGAATCGCTGGTCTATTTGTCCTCGACGCGTCTCTACGATGCCTTGACCGCGGGGTTGCTGGCGGAGGAAACGGCTCGACTGCCGGTTGCGCCGCAGCTGCCGCGGCATCTGTTTGACCTGACCAAACTCACGGGCGAGTCGCTCTGCCATGCCATGGGGAGGGGACGCGCACGTGTAGCCCGTCTGGCCAGCGTTTACGACAGTCCAGCCGACCCGAACGGCTTCCTGCCCGCTTTGCTGCGCCGGGTGGCGCAAGCGGCACCGGGTGAGATCCTGGCGGTGGATTCGTCGCCACAGGCCGAGCGGGACTATGTGCACCTGCCGGATGTGCTGCGGGCTCTGGTGGACATTGCTTTGCGCGGGACACAGACGGTCTACAACGTGGCCAGTGGCGAGAATGTCAGCAATGCCCGCCTTGGCGAGATGGTGGAGCGCTGGAGTGGCCGCAAGCTGGCGTTCCATGCGCCGCAGGCGTCGTCGGGGTCGGCGGTGGTCGATGTCCGGCGACTGCAGCAGGACTTCGGCTGGCGACCCGCGCCGCTGGAGGATGTGATCGCCCCCTGGCTGCAGAAAATGACGGAGACTTCATGAAGATCATCCATCTGGAGCGCAGCCGCCTGGCTGCCTACGTCCGTACCCAGATCACCCAGTGGTTCCCGACCGGCGACGATGCGGAGCTGGCCTTGATCGATCAGCACCTCGACGAGGCACTGGGTCGGCTGGAGCGTTGTATCGGTGCCGTCAGGATGTGGACGCCAGGCCAGTTTGACGTGCTCCATTCCTCGCAGTACTGCATTTTTCTCTACTACCTGTCCAACACGATCTGGCGTCGTGAGCAGGCCCGCACTGTCTGCACCAGGATCTTTCTGCTGAACAAGGCGCTCAATGCGATCGACTGTTTCTACGAGATCGAGTTGCCTGAGGTCTTCTTCATCGGCCACTCGGTCGGGATCGTGCTGGCCAAGGCCACGTATGGCAATCATCTGGTGCTCTACCAGAACTCCACCGTCGGCAAGAACCATGGCGCGGCACCGGTGCTCGAGGATGGGGTCATCATGTATCCCAACACCGCCATCATCGGTGCCTGCCGGGTGCGGCAGGGCTCCATCATTGCCCAGGGGGTGAGCGTCATCAACCGGGATACCGAGCCCGGACGCATTGCGTTTCAGGGCCATGATGGCGGGCTGGTCTTCAAGACGCCCCATCACGCCATCCTGGCCGACTTTTTCCGGGACGTCTGACCCGGCGCCGTGCCAGTACGCTGGCTAGACGCGTGCAGCCAGGGCTTCCTGGGCGTAACGCAGATAGGTCACGGCAAACTCCGTGTGGCCGTGCGCGTGTTCGATCTCGGCAAGGTAACTCAGCGCCACGGGATCGTGCGGAACGGCACAGAGGATGCGTTCGGCCAGCTCCGTCACCTTGCGCCAGCTCGGATGGGTGATCTGGCCTGCAGAGTCCGGGGTGTGGGGCCGGGCCTTGGCCAGCAGCTCTTCGAGCTGCTGGTGCGCCTCGGGCAGCGACACGCGCTGACCGGGGGCCAGGCCGACGCCCGGGGTGGGTGGCTCAGTCCATTCGACCGGAAGGTCCGGTAGCCAGCTCTGGATCAGCTGACTCTGGCTTTCCTTGTCGTCAGGGTGCTGGCCCTGGGCCAGCCATTGCAGCCACATCAGGCGCAGGCCCTCACCGAAGTAATGGTTGAAGAGGTCTTCCCGCATCACGGTGGACTGCTCCATCTCCCGTCGCAGGCCCAGACGCGTCGTATTGAGCGCGGGGACGTCCGAAGCCAGCCGGCATGCGATGCGCAGGTAGTCTCCGCTGTCCTGTGCCAGCCAGTCGGTACGGTTCAGATAGGTCAGCAGGCCTGTGCCCATGCGGCTCTTGAAACTGTCGCCCACCATCGACACCATGGGGATCCCCATCCAAAGCAGGTCACAGGAGGTGGTGCCGCCCGTCAGCGGAAAGGGATCCAGCGCAATGTCGATGCGGTGGTAGGTCAGGTACTGGTTGTTGTAATCCAGCGGCAGCAGTTCGAGACGGCTGGTGTCGATGCCCAGGCGTTTGCAGCGTTCACTGTATTCCTCGGCGAACGCGGCCTTCTCGAAGCCCTTGCCCTCGATCAGGAGGCGCGAGTCCGGTACGGCCGCCAGGATGCGGCCCCACAGCATCAGGACCTCGTCGGTCAGCTTGCCCAGGTTGTTGCAGCTGCCGAAAGTGACATGGCCGTTCTCAAGCGCCGGTGTGGGTCGAACCGTGTAGGCGGGCTGGTAGCGCCACAAGGGATGTCGACTGTGCGGGCGGTAGCAGCAGAACAGCGTGGGCAGACGGTACAGGTGTTCGCTGTACTGGTCGTCAGCGTCCGGCGGGTCGGTGACTTCGTCCGTGAACTTGTAGTCGATAGCGGTCAGGCCCGTGGTGGCCGGAAAACCCAGCCAGGAGATCTGCACCGGCGCGGCGCGGCGCATCATGACAGGCAGCCCGTTATGCCCGGTGTGGCCGGCCAGATCGATCAGGATGTCGATCCCGGCGTCCTGGATGGCGCGAGCCTGGGTGGCGGGGGCCTGCCGGTACAGGGAGACGAAGTGGTCCGCATGACAACGCACGCGTTCCGTGATTTCGTCTTCACTCGGATAGAGATAGAAGGCCCAGACCTCGAACTGCCGCCGGTCCAGCTGTGCCAGCAGACCTTCCACGAAGTACATCACGGAATGGTTGCGGAAATCCGGGGACAGGAAGCCCACCTTCAGGCGTCGCCAGGGGCCGTGGCGCTGCGCCGCAAAGTCGGGCCACAGGGGCTTGAGCGGGGGTTCGAAGACCTCGGCGAACTCGCGTGCCGCCGCGGCGATCTGCTGCGTGGTGACCTCGGGATCCGCCAGCATGAAGAGCATGCGATTGGTGTGGTGGGCGACATCCTGTGGGTTCAGGCGGATGGCGCTTTCACAATCCTGAACCGCCTCGCGGATCTGGCCGAGTTCGCGGCGGTGCACGGCGAGCTGGTTCAGCGCGGCCAGCTTGTCGGTCAGGTTGTCCGCCAGAGCTGCGGCTTTCTCGGCGGCCGCAAACCCTTTGTCGTTCTGCTGGGCTGGGTAACAGCACTGTGCCAGCTTGAGCCAGCTGAGGGCGTGATCAGGCCGCAAGGTGCAGACTTTTTCCAGCACCGGGATGGCCTCGCTGGAGCGACCGGCCAGGAACAGCACATTGGCGTAGTTGATCAGCAGCTCGGCGTTGTCGGGGTGCAGCTTCGCCCCCTGACGGTAGGCGGTGATGGCTGCATCGGTCTGCCGCTGCTGGTCGAGCGCGTAGCCCAGCATCTGGTGGGCGCGCAGATGCATGCCGTTCTTGCGCAGCGTCTGGCGACACAGGCGCTCAAGCAGGGCCCAGTCCTGCTTCAGGAAGGCCTGGCTGATCTTGACGGCGTCGGCGTCGGGTGCCTGCGCCCCCGATCTGGCAACGTGGACATGCCGGCCGTGTTTGCGTGGATAGGTCACGGCCCTCATTATGGTGTTCAGCGTTGCAGCAGCTGCAGCACGCCCTGCGGGATCTGGTTGGCCTGGGCCACCATCGCCGTGCCAGCCTGCTGCAGGATCTGGGCACGCGACAGGGCGGCGGTTTCGGCGGCGAAGTCTGCATCCATGATGCGGCTGCGCGAGGCGGTCAGATTCTCCGAGGTGATCTGCAGTGCCGAGATGGCCGTTTCAAAGCGTGACTGCAGAGCACCGAGCTTGGCGCGTTCACCGCTGATGTAGGACAAGGCCGAGTCGACGGTTTTGAGCGAGTCGTTGGCCTTGACCGCCGTGGTCACGTCCAGGTTGGCCACCTGCTTGAGCGTGGAGGCGGCATCGTTGAACAGCGACGTGGCGGCGCTGGCCGTGGCGTCCAGGGCGAAGGACTTGTCGGAGTCCAGGGTCACATAGCCGCTCACGAGAGCGCTTTCCGCCGTGGCGTCAGCGGCCAGCACCACGGTGCCAGCCACTGGCTGCAGGGCGCCAGCAGTATCGGCGGCCAGCTTGGTTACGCTCAGGGTGCCGGCGTTGGTGATGGTCGTGTCGGCCAGCAGGATGTCATTGCCGGTGGCATTGGTCAGGACCACGGCCGTGCCCGTGGCGTTCAGGCTGGCGATGACACCGGTCTTGGACGACTTCTCGTTGATGGCCGAGATGGCATTGGACAGGCCATCGGCGCTGCTGGTCGCGGAAATCGAGAAGGACAGTGACTCCGGCGTGCCATTGTCCGAACGGATGGTCATCGCATAGGCGCCCGGAGCGCCGAAGACCAGCTGGGTCTCCGTGCGGGCGGTGGCGGCAATGCCGGTGCCCGGCGTCTGCTGGTTGATGGTGTCGGCGGCCGCCTTGGCCGTACCGTTGGCACCGATGGTGACAGTGGCATTGCCACGCGGGCCGTTGATGGCCACGGTGTTGGCGCTCATGCCATTGGCGCCCCAGGTCGCAGCCGCGGCTGAGGGGCCGTTGGCGATGAGCTGGTTGTTGCCGTACTGGCTGGTGCGCAGGTTGGCGGTGGAGGCCACGATGACCTGACCTGCGTTGGCGCCGATCTGGAACTGCGCCGTGCCGAAGGTGCCATCCAGGATTTTCTGGCCGTTGAATTCGGTGGTTTGCGCAATGCGGTCCAGTTCAGCGACCAGCTGGCCGACTTCCTGGTTCAGCGCCTGGCGGTCGGCCGCGCTGTTGGTGGCGTTGGCCGACTGCACGGCCAGCTCACGCACGCGCTGCAGGATGGCGCTGGCCGAGCCCAGGGCGCCTTCGGCCACCTGGGCCAGGGAAATCCCGTCGTTGGCGTTGCGCGCCGCCTGGTTCAGACCGCGGATCTGGCTGGTGAAGCGCTCCGAGATGGCCAGACCGGCCGCGTCGTCCTTGGCACTGTTGATGCGCAGTCCACTGGACAGACGCTGGATCGACGTGTTCAGCGCCGTCTGGCTCATGCCCTGGTTGCGCTGCGCAGTCAGCGACGGGATATTCGTATTGATGATGGCAGCCATTGAAACACTCCTTCAGTACAGGGTCGTGGCCCCGGCATAGCGATGGAATGAATTGTGGGTAGCGGCCATCGGGCTGGTATTCCGATAAAAGGGTGGGAAACCAGCCTTTTTTTGGATTCAACCCTCAAGTCCGGGAAAAAAGAGCCGATAACCTCTGCGTACCCGGCGGATTCCGGAGCTTGGCGCTTGCGCGCCTGCCGGAAAACGCAGAGCTGGCGGTGGAAAACCGGCTTTTTCTCGCTTTAGTTCTCAAGTTTTGCCGGCGGGCATCCGAAATGAGGCACGAGGGCTCTCCTCTACCTCTATCAGGAGTTCAGCAATGGCATCCATCATCAATACGAATATCAACTCTCTGAGCGCGCAGCGTTACCAGGGGTTGAGCAGCAACTCGCTCTCCACGGCGATCCAGCGACTGTCCAGTGGCCTGCGCATCAACAGCGCCAAGGACGACGCGGCGGGTCTGTCGATCTCGGAGCGCTTCACCAGCCAGATCCGTGGTCTGAACCAGGCCGCGCGCAACGCCAACGACGGCGTGTCCCTGGCGCAGACCACCGAAGGCGCGCTCAAGGCCGCCGGCGATATCCTGCAGCGCGTGCGTGAGCTGGCCGTGCAGTCGGCCAACGCCACCAACAGCGCATCCGACCGCCAGGCGCTCAACCAGGAAGTGAGCCAGCTGGTGGCCGAGCTGGACCGTATCGCGCAAGCCACTGAATTCAACGGCCAGAAGCTGCTGGACGGCACCTTCGGCACGGCACAGTTCCAGATCGGCGCCAACGCCAACCAGACCATCGTGGCGGCCACCGCCAATGCGCGTACCAACCAGTACGGCAACAACCAGACGGTGGTCGGTGGCGTGCAGGCCCAGGCCCCGGCGGCTGGCAGCTCCATGGCCGCCGGCGTGACGCCGGCGACGATTGCCAACGGTGTGACCAGCGAAGGCCTGACCATCAACGGCGCCACGGGCAATGCCACCATCACCCTGGCGGCCAACGTGACGGCCCAGGCCGCCGCTGCCCAGATCAACCAGCAGGCTTCGGTCACGGGTGTGACGGCCACGGCCCGTAACGATGTCCAGCTGACCTTCGGAACCTCGGGGTCGTACACCCTGCTGCTGAAGTCGGACAACTCGGCGGCCGAGTCGGTGACCTTCAGCCTGACCGAGGCGGGCACGCCCAGCGGCCTGGCCAGCGCGATCTCGGCGATCAACGAGAAGTCGGCCAAGACGGGCATTGTGGCCAGCCTGAACAGCACGGGCACGGCGGTGATGCTGACCAACAACTCTGGCAATGACATCCGCATCAGCGACACCGCGGTGCAGAACAGCGGTACCGTGACGGCGCAGAAGTACGCGGCCAACACCAGCGGTTCGCTGGCGGCCGTGGGCTCCGGCGCCGTGCTGGCGGCTGATACGACGCCCGAGGGCACGATCATCAGCGGCTATCTGACCTTCGACTCGCAGAAGTCCTTCGTGCTGGATTCGACGGTGGCGTCTTCGGCGACGGCGGTGACGCTGATCAACGGTGACCAGGCCTCGACGCTCAAGAAGGTGGCCGACCTGGACGTGACGACGGTGATCAAGGCGACCGATGCCCTGAAGACCGTGGACTCGGCACTGGCCTTCATCAGCGGCGAGCGTGCCAAGCTCGGCGCCCTGCAGTCGCGCTTCGAGTCGACGATCAACAACCTGGCGATCTCGGCCGAGAACCTGACCGCTTCGCGCAGCCGCATCGTCGACGCCGACTTCGCGGCCGAGACGGCCAACCTGTCGCGTGCCCAGATCCTGCAGCAGGCTGGTACGGCGATGATTGCCCAGGCCAACCAGCTGCCCCAGGGCGTGCTGGCCCTGCTGCGATAAGCGAGGTCTCGTCTCGATAAAACGTTTGTTCCATGACCGGCGCTCGCGCCGGTCATCCTGTGACAGCCGGTGTCTTGCCTGGACACCGGCTTTTTTATGTCCACCTCCAATTGCGAACGTCGTCGTGCCGTTGTGGCGTGGCGAATGCTCCTGGTTTAAGCGTGAAAGTGCGGCAGAAATGCCTTGCTTTTCCCGCTTTTGACCGGAGGTCTTGCGCCGATTGAGGGGCGCCTTCTCCGGCCGGCAGCGTCGGCACCCGCTGCTGCCGCCCGCTCAAGTTCAAAAGGACCGGGACGATAACTGGGCTACAGGGTTCCCCGAAAACCCGACGCTCCTTGCGCCACCCAGGCGACAGCTACGGTGACGTGAAGAGCCAAGAGCCTGCACAAGGGCACGTGTATTAATCTGGCGCAAGCTTGTTGTAGCAAGTGCCATTTCTTCGTCACAGGAGTTAGGAACATGGCATCGATCATCAACACCAACATCAACTCTCTGAGTGCACAGCGCTATCAGGGGCTGAGCGGTTCGTCGCTCAGCACCTCGATCCAGCGCCTGTCGTCCGGTCTGCGCATCAACAGCGCCAAGGACGACGCGGCGGGTCTGTCGATCTCGGAGCGCTTCACCAGCCAGATCCGTGGTCTGAACCAGGCCGCGCGCAACGCCAACGACGGCGTGTCCCTGGCGCAGACCACCGAAGGCGCGCTCAAGGCCGCCGGCGATATCCTGCAGCGCGTGCGTGAGCTGGCCGTGCAGTCGGCCAACGCCACCAACAGCGCATCCGACCGCCAGGCGCTCAACCAGGAAGTGAGCCAGCTGGTGGCCGAGCTGGACCGTATCGCGCAAGCCACTGAATTCAACGGCCAGAAGCTGCTGGACGGCACCTTCGGCACGGCACAGTTCCAGATCGGCGCCAACGCCAACCAGACCATCGTGGCGGCCACCGCCAATGCGCGTACCAACCAGTACGGCAACAACCAGACGGTGGTCGGTGGCGTGCAGGCCCAGGCCCCGGCGGCTGGCAGCTCCATGGCCGCCGGCGTGACGCCGGCGACGATTGCCAACGGTGTGACCAGCGAAGGCCTGACCATCAACGGCGCCACGGGCAATGCCACCATCACCCTGGCGGCCAACGTGACGGCCCAGGCCGCCGCTGCCCAGATCAACCAGCAGGCTTCGGTCACGGGTGTGACGGCCACGGCCCGTAACGATGTCCAGCTGACCTTCGGAACCTCGGGGTCGTACACCCTGCTGCTGAAGTCGGACAACTCGGCGGCCGAGTCGGTGACCTTCAGCCTGACCGAGGCGGGCACGCCCAGCGGCCTGGCCAGCGCGATCTCGGCGATCAACGAGAAGTCGGCCAAGACGGGCATTGTGGCCAGCCTGAACAGCACGGGCACGGCGGTGATGCTGACCAACAACTCTGGCAATGACATCCGCATCAGCGACACCGCGGTGCAGAACAGCGGTACCGTGACGGCGCAGAAGTACGCGGCCAACACCAGCGGTTCGCTGGCGGCCGTGGGCTCCGGCGCCGTGCTGGCGGCTGATACGACGCCCGAGGGCACGATCATCAGCGGCTATCTGACCTTCGACTCGCAGAAGTCCTTCGTGCTGGATTCGACGGTGGCGTCTTCGGCGACGGCGGTGACGCTGATCAACGGTGACCAGGCCTCGACGCTCAAGAAGGTGGCCGACCTGGACGTGACGACGGTGATCAAGGCGACCGATGCCCTGAAGACCGTGGACTCGGCACTGGCCTTCATCAGCGGCGAGCGTGCCAAGCTCGGCGCCCTGCAGTCGCGCTTCGAGTCGACGATCAACAACCTGGCGATCTCGGCCGAGAACCTGACCGCTTCGCGCAGCCGCATCGTCGACGCCGACTTCGCGGCCGAGACGGCCAACCTGTCGCGTGCCCAGATCCTGCAGCAGGC
>JAIERT010000016.1 GCA_019746735.1 Burkholderiaceae bacterium
TCAGGTCCTGGTGCGGCGAGAAGGTGTCGTAGGGCAGGGTTTCCCAGTCGGGAAACAGGGCGCAGCGCAGGTCCGGATCGAAGAAGTCGATCTCGTCGATCAGGCGCTGGGCGTCGGTGGCATCGGCGCAGACGATGGCCAGCAGACGCCCGGCACCCTTCTCGCGCAGGGCCAGGCGGGTCAGCAGCAGGGCGTCGGCGGAGCCGGCGGGGCGGGGCAGCGTGTAGCGCTTGCCAATCAGAAGTTTTGGGAGGTCCATGCAGAAAACACGAAAACCCCCTGCGCGCTTCGCGGGGGGTGTGGGGTCTTGATTTTAGTCGGTGCATTACCGCTTGAGTTTTGTCCTGCCGTTTTTTGCTCCGGTGGCGAGGTTTGGCCGGGAGGTGCGCCCGGCGGCGCACCTACTTTCTTTGCGTCGCCAAAGAAAGTAGGCAAAGAAAGGCGAGCCGGATTCGTCGGCCCTGCGCTGCGCTACGGGCACGCTGCGTTGCTCGGGATCGGCGGGAAGCGCAGAAACTCGCCCTACGGGCTCAGACATCTGCGCTTCTCTTTCCGCCGCTCCCTGCGCTACTCGCCTCCTCATTACGGCAGTGGAAACCAAATACAGAATTCAACAAGGACGCGCCATGGCGCGTCCTTGTGGGGTTCGGTTGTTCGGTCTTCCTTGCCCTCGTGTCTGTGCCGAGAAGCGCAGCGGCAGGCGGATCAAGAGACGCGCATGTTTGAGCGTAGCGAGTTTGCGCGGCTCCCGCCTGGCGCGAGCATCGAAGGTTGCCCCGACGAAGTCGGGGTCACAGACACCAGGGTCGCCTTCTCTTTGCTTACTTTCTCTTGGCGAAGCAAGAGAAAGTGAGTCGCCTGCCGGGGCGAGACCCGGCTTGTCCGCGCACCAACCATGCAGGACACCGCAAGAAGACCGCGAGCCAATCTAGAATGGTCATCCATCCCATGAGCGACACCTCCCCTCATCCCTCGCCCCTGTGCTGGGCCCTGATCCCCTGCGCCGGCACCGGCACGCGCTCCGGCGCCACCGGCCCCAAGCAGTACCAGCCCGTGGCGGGGCAGCCCATGGCGCTGCACACGCTGGCGGCCTTTGCGGCCGTGCCCAGGCTGAAGCGCACCTTGGTGGTGGTGGCCCCGGGCGATCGTTTCCTCCAGCCTACACCCACAGCGGCCTGGGTCGTGGCCGATGCCGGTGGCGACACGCGCGCGGCCACGGTAGCCAACGGTCTGGCCGTGCTGCGCAGCCTGGGTGCGGCCGACGAGGACTGGGTGCTGGTGCACGACGCCGCGCGCTGCCTGGTGACGCCGGCGCAGATCACCCAGCTCATCGAGGCCTGCGCGCAGGACAAGGTGGGCGGCCTGCTGGCCCTGCCGTTGCCCGATACGCTCAAGCAGGCGCAGGCCGGCCGCGTGGCCGCCACGCTGGAGCGCAGTGACAAATGGCTGGCGCAGACGCCGCAGATGTTCCGCCTGGGGCTGCTGCAGCGCGCGCTGCAACAGGCGGGCGATGCCGTGACCGACGAGTCCTCGGCCATCGAGGCCCTGGGCCTGGCGCCACGTCTGGTGGCCGGCAGCGCGCAGAATTTCAAGGTGACCTATCCCGAGGACTTCGCCCTGGCTGAGGCGGTCCTGACAGCAAGAGGTGGCAGGCAATGAACATACGCGTGGGTGAAGGCTGGGACGTGCACCAGCTGGTCGAGGGGCGCAAGCTCATCCTCGGCGGCGTCGAGATACCCTATGAGAAAGGCCTGCTGGGCCATTCCGATGCGGACGCGCTGCTGCACGCCATCACCGATGCGCTGTTCGGCGCGGCGGGCCTGGGTGACATCGGTCGCCATTTCCCGGACACCGATACGCGGTTCAAGGGTGCGGATTCGGGCGTGCTGCTGGCCGAGGCTGCGGCGCGCGTGCGTGCGGCGGGCTGGCAGATTGGCAATGTGGACAGCACCATCATCGCCCAGGCCCCCAAGATGGCGCCGCACATTCCGGCCATGCGCGAGCGCATCGCGGTCCTGCTGGGGCTGGCCGCGGATCAGGTCAATGTGAAGGCCAAGACGGCCGAGAAGCTGGGCCCCGTGGGGCAGGGGCTGAGCATCGAAGCACGCGCCGTCGTGCTGCTGCAGCGCTGAGCTTCAGCGTGCTTGCTGCAGCTGGATGCGGGTGGTGAAGCCACCGGTGCTGCTGTTGCCGACGCCGAACTTGCCGCCCATGCGGCGCACGGTCTTGTCGACGATGGACAGGCCCAGGCCGGCGCCCGTGGCCGCGGTGCGCGCGGCGTCACCGCGGTAGAAGGGCTTGGTCAGGTTGGGCAAGTGCTCGGGGGTCACGCCCGGACCGTGGTCACGCACCCGGATCTGGACCCATTGATCGCGCGCACGGGTGCTGATGTCCACCGTGGTGATGCCGGTCGCCGGCGTCTTGCCGTAGCGGCGCGCGTTTTCTGCCAGGTTGGAGATGATCCGGCCGAGTTCCACCGTGTCGGCCATGACCCAGACGTTGTCCTGCAGGTCCAGATTGAACTGCATATCGCCGCGGTCCTTGAAGGCGAACAGGCTGGCGCGGATGACTTCGTTGAGGTTGACGCGCGTGAGTTTGACATGGTCGGGCCGCGCGTAGTCCATGAACTTGTCGATGATGGCATCGAGCTGCTCGAGGTCGGCGACCATGTGCGCCTGGGCATCGGGGTCGGCGACGCTCATCTCGGTTTCGAGGCGGAGGCGGGCCAGCGGCGTGCGCAGATCGTGCGAGATGCCGGCCAGCATGACCGCGCGGTCCTGCTCGATCTTGGCCAGACGCTGCGCCATGCGGTTGAAGCCGATGTTGACCTGCCGGATCTCGGTGGTGGGCACCCGCTCGTTGAGGCGGCTGGCGGCAAAGTCGCCTTCGCGGATGCGGCTGGCGGCGAAGGACAGCTGCTTGAGCGGCCGGTTGATCAGGCGCGCGATGATGGCCGCACCGGCCAGCGAGAGCAGCACGCCGGTGGAGAGCCAGATCAGCCAGGTCTTGTTGGCCGTCTGGTTGAAGCGGGCGCGGTCGGTGTGCAGCCAGTAGCTGTCGCGTTCGATCAGAAAGCCGACCCAGAGGCCGGGTCTGCCGTTGACGCTGCTGGCCACGACAGTGCCCGGGCCGAGGCGGGCCGTGAGCTCCTGCACCACGCGCCGGCTCAGGCCGTCGTTTTCATAGGGCTCGAAGCGGTCGCCGGGTTCGCGTGGCAGCACGCGCACCCCTTCCTTCTCGGTCATGGTCTTGATCAGCGAGACGCGCTGGATAACGTCGGCGTGCACCAGTGCTGCGCGGCTGAGGTTGACCAGGGAGGCGATCTGCTGCGCCGTCTGGATGGCGCGTGGCTCGAATTCGAGCGCGCGCAGGGTCTGCAGCCAGGCCAGGATGCTGCCGAAAAGCAGCAGGGCCA
Organism: Burkholderiaceae bacterium; assembly: GCA_019746735.1. Taxonomy (GTDB): domain Bacteria; phylum Pseudomonadota; class Gammaproteobacteria; order Burkholderiales; family Burkholderiaceae_C; genus Hylemonella. The sequence continues at coordinate 3,416 of JAIERT010000016.1, forward strand.
GCAGGAAGAAGGTGCGCCAGAAGAGGCTGAGGCCGGGCTGTTCCTGGAGCTCGCCCTCGAGGTCGGCCGGCGTGGTCTCCATGGGCCCGCCGCGGGTGCTGCCGCCGTGCTGGCTTTCGGTCAGGCGGGGCTGCCAGCGCGCGGGATCAGGCAGCGGGCTGGGTTTGCGGCGTGCGGAAGGAAAGATCAACCTGCACCGTCCGGAACGAAGACATAGCCCACGCCCCAGACCGTCTGGATGTAGCGCGGCACGGCGGGGTCGACCTCGATCAGCTTGCGCAGGCGCGAGACCTGCACGTCCAGGCTGCGGTCGAAGGGCTCGAACTCACGGCCCCGCGCCTGCTGTGCGAGCTTCTCGCGCGACATGGGCTGGCGTGGGTGGCGCACCAGGGCCTTGAGCATGGCGAATTCGCCGGTGGTCAGGGGCAGCTCTTCGCCCTCCTTGCGCAGCGTGCGCGCGCCCATGTCGAAGGTGTAGGGGCCGAAGCTCACCACCTCCTGGTCGCTCGACGGCGCGCCCGGCGCTTCGGGGGCCGGACGGCGGCGCAGCACGGCGTTGATGCGTGCCAGCAGCTCGCGCGGATTGAAGGGCTTGCCCAGGTAGTCGTCGGCGCCGACTTCGAGGCCGACGATGCGGTCCACGTCCTCGACCTTGGCGGTCAGCATGATGATGGGGGTCTTGTCGTTGGCCGCGCGCAGGCGGCGGCAGATCGACAGGCCGTCCTCGCCGGGCATCATGAGGTCGAGCACGATGAGGTCCACGGTCTCGCGCAGCAGGATGCGCGTGAGCGACTTGCCGTCCTCGGCCTGGAAGACCTCGAAGCCTTCCTGGGTGAGGTAGCGGCGCAGCAGGTCGCGGATGCGCGCGTCGTCGTCGACGATGAGGATCTTGTCTGCGCGGCTGGAGGGAGACGTCATGGTGTGTGCTCTGCCAGGGGCTGTTACAACCTGCTGATTCTGCCGGGCGCCACAGGCCATCCGCCTGGCCCGTGGCTGACTTTGACATACTGTTACAAATCTCGACACGATCCGCAAGTGCGCTGTCGCAAGAATGCCCATCTGATCCAGGAGTACCCGATATGAAAGTCTTTTCCACCCCGTTCGGCGCCCTGCTGCTGGCCGCCGGCCTGAGTCTGGCCGCGCTGCCTGCCGCCCGGGCGCAGCTCGGGCCGATCCCGCGCGACGTGGTGCAGTTTTCGGCCACGGCCACGCTGGAAGCGCGCCAGGACCAGCTGAGCGTGACGCTGCGCGCCACGCGCGAAGGCAGCGACCCGGCCGTGGTGCAGCAGCAGCTCAAGGCGGTGCTCGATGCCGCCCTGGCCGAGGCCCGTCCGCACGCCCAGCCCGGCGCGCTCGAGGTGCGCAGCGGCGCCTTCAGCCTCTACCCGCGCAGCAACCGTGACGGACGCATCAGCACCTGGCAGGGCACGGCCGAACTGGTCCTCTCGGGCACCGAGCTCGATCGCATCGCCGCGCTCTCGGGGCGGATCCAGGGCATGACCGTGGCGCAGACGGCCTTCGGCCTGAGCCGCGAGCAGCGCGAGCAACTGGAGCAGCAGGCCCAGGCCCTGGCCATCGAGCGCTTCCGCGCCCGTGCCACGGAGATTGCGCGTGGTTTCGGTTTCAACACCTACAGCCTGCGCGAGATCCACATCAACAGCCAGGACCAGGGGGCGCAGATCCGTCCGCGCTTCATGGCCATGGAAGCCAAGGCTGGCATCTCGGCCGATGCGCCCCTGCCGGTGGAAGCCGGCCAGGCCCAGGTGCAGGTCACGGTGAGCGGTGCGGTCCAGCTCAAGTAAGCATGTAAGCATGTAGCGAAGTAGGGTAGGCCCGGGGCTTGCGCCGCGCCCGGGCAGGCCTACACTGGTGCTGGGGAGGTCTGTAGAACATCCCAACCACGACAGACCACATCATGTTGCCCTTGCCCACCTTCCAGAATCCGAGGCGCCCCGGTGCGGCGCTGCCCGAACCGCGGGTCGGTGAATCCATCGGGCGCTTTCAGCTGCGCCGACGCGTGGGGCAGGGCGGCCAGGCCACGGTCTGGCTGGCTTTTGACCCGCGCCTGGAGCGCGAGGTGGCCATCAAGCTGCTGCGTCCCGACCCGGGAGCCGACGAGGCCCTGGTGGTGCAATGGCTGCGGGAGGCGCGCAGCGTCAGCCGCCTGACCCATCCCAATGTCATCCCGGTCTTCGAGGCCGATGTGCACGAGGGCCAGCCCTATCTGGTCTTCGAATTCGTGCCGGGCCAGACCCTGGCCGAGATCCTGCGCCTGCGTGGTGCGCTGGCCCCGCAGGAGGCCGTGGGTCTGATGATCGACGTGCTGGAAGCACTGGCGGCAGCCCACGCGGCGGGCATCGTGCACCGCGACCTCAAGCCCTCCAATGTGCTGGTCGATGCCAGCGGCCGGGCGCGTGTGATGGATTTCGGCATCGCCGTGCGTGTGCAGGAGAGCGAGGGCACGAGCGTCGTGGCCGCCGCGCAGGGGCCCACGGGCGGGACGCCGGGGTATATGTCGCCCGAGGCCACGACCGGTGCACCACCCACCGCGGCCATGGACATCTTTTCTGCTGCCATCGTGCTGACCGAGCTGCTCTGCGGACATCGTCTGGTTGATGAGCGTGACCCTTGGCGCGCCATGCAGCGCGTGGCGCTGGAAGAGCTGCGTCTGCCCGAGGACCTGGGGGACGAGGTTGACGACGCATTGCGCGCCATCCTGCTGCGTGGCCTGGCGCGTGACCCGCGCGAGCGCCACCCGTCTGCCCAGGTCTTTCGCGACGAGCTCAGGAAATGGCTGCGCCCCGTCACCACGCCCCTGGCCGGCGAGGCCCGCAGCGGCACGGTGGATTTCCTGCTGCGTCGTATGCGCCACAAGAGCGACTTCCCGGCGCTGTCGGGCTCGGTCACGCGCATCCAGAGCATTTCCAGCTCGGACCGCGAGAGCGTGGCGACGCTGACCAACGAGATCCTCAAGGACGTGGCGCTGACCAACAAGCTGCTGCGCCTGGTGAACACGCCGCAGTACACGCGCGGCGGCCCCATCAGCACCGTCTCGCGCGCGGTGACCCTGGTGGGCTTCAACGGCGTGCGCACCATGGCGCTGAGCCTGGTGTTGCTGGAGCACATGCAGGACAAGGCGCACGCCAACCTGCTCAAGGAGGAGTTCCTGCGCTCGCTCATGGCCGGCGCCATCGCGGCCGAACTGAGCCCGCCGCGCAGCGAGGAAGGTGAGGAGGCCTTCCTCGGCGCGATGTTCCAGAACCTGGGCCGTCTGCTCACCGAGTACTACTTTCCCGAGGAGGCGCGTGCGATCCGCGCCCTCATGGGGGGCAAGGAGCCGATGCCCGAGGTCAACGCCACCATCACCGTGCTGGGCCTGAGCTACGAGCAATTGGGGGTGGGCATCAGCAAGGCCTGGAACCTGCCCGAGACCATCCAGCACTGCATCCGCAAGCCCGGCGGCACGCCGCCGGCCTCACCGCCGAAGGAGGCCAGCGAGCGCCTGCGCTGGATCGCGCTGGCCGCCAACGAAATGGCCGATGCCCTGCTGCAGCACGAAGCCGGTGCGGCCATGGGCAAGGTGGTGCAGGCCGGCCAGCGTTATGCGCGCTGCATGGGGCTGGACAACAAGGGGCTGGAGCAGGCCACCCAGCGGGCCCGCGACAAGCTGGCCGAGATGGCGCGTGCCATCGACTTCAAGGTGGCACCCGAATCGGCCGCAGCCCGCTTGCTGCAGAGCACACCGGCCGCTGGCCTGTCGCCGGTGCCGGAGAGCGGCTTTCACGACTCCGTGGCTTCCTATGAACTGCATGCTACGCAGCCCGTGACGCCCGAGCAGGTGGCGGCGCTGGCGCGCGAATCACAGCATGTGGCCGAAATGCTGGCGGCCGGCATCCAGGACATCACCAATGCCATGGTCGAGGACTTCAAGCTGCCGGACATTCTCCGCATGATTCTCGAGACCATGTTCCGCGCCATGCAGTTCCGCCAGATCGTCTTCTGCATGCGGGACCCCAAGCAGGACGCGTTGACCGGCCGTTTCGGCCTGGGGCCGGGGGTGGAGCGCATCGTCAAGTCCTTCCGCATTCCCCTGCATCCCGAGAATGCGGACTTCTTTGCTGCCGTCTGCTCCAAGGGGGCGGACACCATGATCGGGGACGCCAGCGAGGCCCGCGTCGCCAACCGCCTGCCTGACTGGTACCGCGAGACCATCCACGCGCCCACCTTCCTGCTGCTGCCTCTGATGCTTAAGGGCGCTCCCTTCGGCCTGATCTATGCGGACAAGGGGGTGCCGGGAGCCCTGCAGCTGGGGGAGAAGGAACTGGCGCTTTTGCGCACGCTGCGCAACCAGGCGGTGATGGCGTTCAGGCAGTCGACCTGATGGCCTAGGCTGGTCGACTGTGGCCTAGTTGGCCCCTCTTCCTTGTCTCTGGCTGTGGATGTGCTGGTAGAGGTCCACGTACTCTGTTGCCACCTGATCCCAGCTGCGTTCATAAAGCGGAACCGGATCAGGACGCGACAGCTGGCGCTCGACCGCCTCTGCCCATTGTTCTACCGATGAATTCAAGGGCAGAACGCTTCCTGCATCCTGGGACACTTCCTGGGCTGCGCCGCAGCGGTCGGATACCACCACGGGCAGGCGCGCGGACATGGCCTCGGTAATGACCATGCCGAACGGTTCGGCACGAGCCGGGTGCAGCAGAAGATCCAGGGTGGCGTAGGGCACGTCGCCCGACCAGGGGATGAGGCGATAACCTGAGGTCCAGTCCTTGAAGAGGTGTTGAACTTCAGCAGGATCGGCACCGATCACATGGAATTCCAGCTGGGGCCGTCGCTGGCGCAATTGCGCGACAACTTGCACGGCAAAGTCCAGACCCTTGCGTCGCCATTCCTTGCCAACGAAGCCCACGATACCGCCATGGGCCGGCACCTCACGGTTCTCGCGAGGCCGGCCGGGCAGGACACCGGGCAGCACAGGGCGGCTCAGCTTGGGGGCCCATTGCGGGTAATAGTGCGCGATCTGGTCCCGGATGAAAAAGGAGACGGGCACGATGGGCTGGGCCACCGAAAGTTCACGTCGTTCCAGGAAGAGTTGCATGGCCACACGCAGAGATATCCATCGCCACCAGGGGCGCTCGAAGATGGTGGCAAACGGCGGGCCATGGTAGGTCGTCAGATGGTGGCAAGCCAGGCGTTCATGGCTGTGCACGATACGGCCCGGATCAGGGTTGTCTTCGAGCCATCGACGCACTCTTGCCCCGAAGCGCAGCAAGGCCAGCCAGCGGGGCCGGGGAAAAGCCTCACCCAGTCGATGGATCGATACGCCTGCCGGCGTTGGCTGTTCACAGCGCTCGCAAAGAACGGTCAGGTCGTGTCCCTGCCTGGACAAGGCGAGGACGGTTTCCCAGACGTAGCGTTCCATCCCACCGACAGGACCGAAACGTCGGACGACATACGTGATTTTCATGAGAGGCTGAGCGTGTAAAAAACCATGACGATGGATTCTGGGGCTCGTTCAGCGTCGCCGTGCCGTGCGCACGCCCGACAGTGCCGCCACGGTCGCCAGCACCTTGCCCAGCCGTCCTGAGTCAGAAATTTCCACTGTCAACGTCATCCAGGCCACGCCCTTGATGGTCTGCGTCTGGGCACCGACGACGTTGATCTTTTCCTTGGCGAAGATTTCCAGGATGTCGCGCAGCAGACCCTGGCGGTCGATGGCCTCGATGGTGACGTCCACCGGGTAGACCGGCGCCACGCCGCCCTTGGCCGTCCCCCATTCGACCTCGATCACCCGCTCGCCGTTCTGGCGGATCAGTTCGCGCAGATTGGCGCAGTCGGCGCGATGCACGCTGGCGCCCTTGCCGCGCGTCACAAAACCGCGGATCTCGTCGGGTGGTGCGGGCTTGCAGCACTTGGCCAGCTGGGTCAGCAGGGAATCAACGCCCACGACCAGCACGCCGCCTCGGCTGCTGCTGCCGGTCCGGATCTTCTTGAGCAGGGCATGTTCGTCCGGCGGCAACAGCGGCTCGGCCGGGCGCAGCACCGTCTCGATGCTGCGCAGGGAAAACTCGTCCTTGCCCACCACTTCGAACAGGGCCTCGGCCGAATTGAAGCCCAGCTGGGCCGCCAGGTCGTCGAGCTTGATGGCCGTCTTGCCTTCACGCTGCAGCAGTTTTTCCACCGCTTCGCGGCCGCGCGCGATGGTCTCGTGTGTGGCCTGGGCGTTGAACCAGGCGCGTACCTTGCTGCGTGCCCGCGGGCTGACCAGGAAACCGAGCTCGGTGTTGAGCCAGTCGCGCGAGGGGCCGCCTTCCTTGGCGGAAACGATCTCCACCGTCTGGCCGTTTTTCAGCGGCGTGTTCAGCGGCACCATGGCGCCGTCCACACGTGCGCCGCGGCAGCGGTGGCCCAGGTTGGTGTGCACGTTGTAGGCGAAGTCCACCGCCGTGGCGCCCTGGGGCAGCTCGACGATGGCGGCGTCGGGTGTGAGCACGTAGATGCGGTCGTCGAACACGGCCTGGCCCTGCTGCGGGCCCGAGAGGTCGCGCTCCCAGGCCAGCAGCTGGCGCAGCACGGCGATCTTGGCGTCGTAGGCGCTGTCGGCTGTCACACCGCTGTAGCCTTTGGCACCGGCTTCCTTGTAGGCCCAGTGCGCAGCCACGCCATGCTCGGCGTGCTGATGCATCTCCTGCGTGCGGATCTGGATCTCGATCGGCCGGCCCTCGGCATCGCGCACGATGGTGTGCAGCGACTGGTAGCCATTGGCCTTGGGGCGGGCGATGTAGTCGTCGAACTCCTCGGTCACAGGCGTGAACTGGCTGTGCACCCAGCTCAGGGCGGCGTAGCAGTCGGGCACCGAGGGCACGATGATGCGCAAAGCCCGTACGTCGTAGACATGGTCGAAGTCCAGTGACTTGCCGCGCATCTTCTTGACGATGCTGTAGATGTGCTTGGGCCGGCCCTGCACTTGGGCCGTGATGCCCTGCGTGCGCAGCTCGGCCTCGAGCCGCTCGCGCAGGCGGCTCACATAGTCTTCGCGCTCGATGCGTTTTTCATCGAGCAGCCTGGCGATCTGCTTGTAGGTCTCGGGCTCGAGGAAGCGGAAGGCCAGGTCTTCCATCTCCCACTTGATCTCCCAGATGCCAAGTCGGTTGGCCAGCGGCGCGAAGACGTGCAGCGACTCGGCCGCAAGGCCGGCGGGCACGGGCTGCTTGGTGGCGGCGAAGTGGCGCAGGGTCTGCAGGCGGGACGCCAGCCGCAGCAGCACCACGCGCAGGTCGCGCGAGAAGGCCAGCAGCATCTTGCGCACGTTCTCGGTCTGGGCCGCGGCGGTCTGCGCCATGGGCACGGGCGTGCCACTGCGCGCGGCTGCCAGCTGGGCGGCGCGCGCCTGGCGCTGCACCTGCACCAGCTTGGTCGTTTCCACCGCGAGCTCGGCGTAGCTGTCACCGAAGGCCTTGGCGATGGTCTCCTGTGGCTTGTTCAGGTGCTGGCAGGCGTAGACCAGATAGCTTGCCGCCTGCATGGCTTCGGAACCACCGATGGTCCTGAGGATGGCGGCCACGGCATCGGCGTGGGCCAGGGTGTTTTCGCCCGTATCCAGCGTTTCGCTGGCCAGCAGCGGCTCGGCGAAGGCGCGCGCGCGCGCCAGCGCGTGGGCCTGCTCGGGCAGGCTGTGCGCGGTGGCTTCGATCAGCGGGGCACGCGGCTCGCCGCCGCTGAGTTCGGAGGCATGGCTTTTCATCGGGAGTGATCAGCCTTCCAGCAGGAAATCGCAGACCGCACGCACCTGGTTCTCGGCGACCAGGGTGGGCGCATGGCCCACGCCGGCAAACTCCACCAGACGGGCGTGCGGCCCGCGCTGCGTCATGGCCTGCGCGGTCTCGCGCGCGAACAGGTCGGATTCGGTGCCGCGCAGCAGCAGGGTCTCGGACCGGATGGCGTCGTAAAGCTGCCAGAGCAGCACTTCGCTCTGGGCCGAACCTTCGGGTGTCAGGGCGCGGAAAGGCACGGCGATGGCCGGGTCGTAATGCAGCATGAGCCGGCCATCGCCCTCGGGCGCCGGCTTGAGCATGGGGCGGGTCAGGGCCAGCCACTGATCTTGTGTGTGGGGGCCGAAACCGATGGAGATGCGGCGCAGGGCCTCGGCGGCCTCTTCCAACGTGGCAAAGCGCAGCGGATCGCCGAGATAGCTGCCGATGCGCTCGATGGCCTGCCAGGAGATCGTGGGACCCACATCGTTGAGCACGAGCTTGCGGATGCGGAAAGGCAGCTGGGGCTGACCTGCCAGCGCCATGCCGATCAGCCCGCCCATGCTGGTGCCGACCCAGTCCAGCGTGGCGGGTTGCAGTGTCTGCAGCAGCACCCCCATGTCGGCTGCGTACGCCGGCACCTGGTAGCCCTTGGGGTCTCGCAGCCAGTCGCTCTGGCCGCGGCCCACGACGTCGGGGCAGATCACGCGCAGGGCATCGCCACCGCGTATCAGCAGGGCCCGGGCCAGGGTGTCGAAATCACGCCCCTGGCGCGACAGGCCATGCACGCAGAGCACCACGTGCGAGGCGTCGGACCGGCCCCACTGCCAGTACGCCATGCGGTGGCCGCCGTGGGCGTCGGGACAGGATACGTAGTTCAGCGTAGGCTCGGACATGGTGCAATGGGACTCAAACGGGATCGGATGCGCGTGGCATCATCCTAATTCAAACCCGTGCCTTTCATTGGAGACTACATATGCTCAAAGGTAAAACCGCCCTTGTCACCGGCTCGACCAGCGGCATCGGCCTGGGGATCGCCAAGGCTCTGGCCGCCCAGGGCGCCAACATCGTTCTCAATGGCTTCGGTGATGCCGAGGGCCCCAAGGCTGAAATCGCCGCGCTCGGTGTGAAAGTGGCCTACCACGGCGCCGACATGAGCAAGGCGGGTGAGATCGAGGACATGATGAAGTTCGCCGCGGCACAGTTCGGCCGCGTGGACATCCTGGTCAACAACGCCGGCATCCAGCATGTGGCGCGTATCGAGGACTTCCCGACCGAGCGCTGGGACGCCATCGTCGCCATCAATCTGACCAGCGCCTTTCACACCACGCGTCTGGCCTTGCCGGCCATGCGCGCGGCGAACTGGGGCCGCATCATCAACGTGGCCTCGGTGCACGGCCTCGTGGCCTCGGCCGAGAAGTCGGCCTATGTCGCGGCCAAGCACGGCATCGTGGGCCTGACCAAGGTGACCGCGCTGGAGAATGCCACCACGGGCGTGACCTGCAATGCCATCTGCCCGGGCTGGGTGCTGACCCCGCTGGTGCAGAAGCAGGTGGATGCCAAGGCCGCCGCCCTCAAGATCTCCAATGAGGAAGCCAAGAAAGTGCTGCTGGGCGAGAAGGAACCTTCGATGCAGTTCACCACGCCTGACGAGCTGGGTGGGCTCGCGGTGTTCTTCTGCTCGCCGGCCGCCGACAACGTGCGCGGCGTGGCCTGGAACATGGATGGGGGATGGGTGGCGCAGTGACGCGCCAGACCCGTTCTCGTTAGATCACCCGGCATTTGCCAGACCGGGGCCCGAGGTCCCGGCTGGCGGCGGTATCAAACCGCCCGGTTCAGGTCTACGTCCAGCCCGGCCTGCTTCATCGCGCGGCCCAGCAGCAGGTGCCACAGGCCATCGTCATCCATCCGCAGGTTGCTGATGCCCTGCCATGCAGGGGGCTTGCCTGCGCTGGTCGTCAGGAAGCAGACATGGCTGCGGCCCACGGACGCAAGCACATGGCCCAGTTCCATCAGCAGTTCCGGCGAGGCGGCATTCGGTACACCTGACGCCGGATCCAGGGCCTGAGCGGGCAGCAGGACCACGGCGTACTGAATGTCGCGCAGCTCATCGAGACGGTCGATGAAGAGCGTCGTCGGCGCTGGCGCGGCCGTGCTCGCCGACTGCAGGCCGAGCTGCAGGATGAAATCCAGCACGGCCCGGCGGGCCTGTGCTTCACCACCGAGGATGGCCACACGTATGCCGGCCGGTGACGGCGTGGGCACGACCGGCGCCTGGGCTGCGGGTTGTGTGGCAGGCGGTACGACCACCGGGGCAGGTGCGGGCTGAACCGGGGCGGCCGGCTGGATCGTAGGGGGCACAGGGGCCGTCGCAACGGGCGGCGGCGGGGTGAAGGCGGGGCGGGCAGGAACGGGGGACGAGGGGGCGACCGCTGCCGCTGGGATCGGAGGGGGAGGCGCAGGTGGATGGACCGCCGCCGGGGCCGGAGGCGCTGCAACCGCACGAGCGGGTGTGGCAACCGGAGGGGGCGGAACGGATGGCGCCGGAACGGCCAGTGCGGGCGACGGCGCGGCTGGGGGCGTGGCCGGTGCTGGCGCCGCAGTCGCGAGCGGCGCGGCTGCAGGTGCAGGTGCAGGTGCAGGTGCAGGTGCAGGTGCAGGTGCAGGTGCAGGTGCAGGTGCAGGTGCAGGTGCAG
>JAIERT010000393.1 GCA_019746735.1 Burkholderiaceae bacterium
TCTTTTCGCTGCGCGTGCGCGCCATCTTCTTCGCCATGATCACGCTGGCCGTGGCCGCGGCCTTCCAGACCCTGGCCTCACAGCTCTCGGATTTCACTGGGGGCGAGGACGGCCTGAGCTTCAAGTTGCCGGCCGTGCTGCAACCGAGCTTCGAGCTGTTCGAGGAGCCCGTGCTGGGCGTGATGATCGACGGCAAGTTCTTCAGCTATTACCTGCTGTTCGCGGTGGCGCTGGTCCTGCTGCTGGCCCTGCTGCGCATCGTCAACTCGCCCTTCGGCCGTGTGCTGCAGGCCATCCGCGAGAACGAGTTCCGCGCCGAGGCCCTGGGCTACCGCGTGGTGGTCTACCGCACGCTGTCCAGCGTGATCTCGGCGCTCTTCGCCTGCCTGGCTGGCGCCATGCTGGCCGTCTGGCTGCGCTACAACGGACCCGACACCTCGCTGTCCTTCGAGATCATGATGGACGTGCTGCTCATCGTCGTCATCGGCGGCATGGGCACGGTCTACGGCTCGGCCATCGGCGCCGTGCTCTTCGTGGTGGCGCAAAGCTATCTGCAGGACCTGCTGCGCCTGGGTAGCGAGGCCGCGGCCGGACTGCCGCTGCTGTCCGCGCTGCTCTCGCCGGACCGCTGGCTGCTCTGGCTCGGCCTGCTGTTTGTCCTGTCGGTCTACTACTTCCCTACCGGCGTGGTGGGGCGCCTGCGTGCCGCGGCGGCGCGTGCCGGCTCGGCCCGGGGCGCAGCATGAGCCCCGTCTCTCGTTACGTCCCCTGTGCCGGACGTGAGATCCACTACACCGAATGGGGTGCGGCTCATGCGCCTACCGTGATCGCCTGGCACGGTCTGGCGCGCACGGGGCGCGACATGGACGAGCTGGGGCAGCATCTGGCGGTCAATGGTTACCGCGTGATCTGCCCCGACACCCTGGGCCGTGGCTACAGCCAGTGGAGCCCGCAGCCCGAGCAGGAGTACTGTCTGGCGTTCTACGCGCGTATCGCGGCCGATCTGTTTGATCGCCTGGGCATCGCGTCGGCGCACTGGGTGGGCACTTCCATGGGCGGAGCCATCGGCACGGTCTGCGCGGCAGGCCTGCTGCATCCACAGCTGCAGGGCCGCATCCGCAGCCTGGTGCTCAACGACAACGCGCCGCAGCTGGCCGATGCCGCCATTGAGCGCATCCGCGCCTATGCCGGCCATCCGCCGGCCTTTGCCACCATGGCCGAGCTCGAGGCTTTCTTCCGCCAGGCCTATCGCCCCTTCGGCTGGCTCAGCGACGCGCAGTGGCGCCGCCTGGCCGAGACGTCGATGCGTCGTCTGCCCGACGGCCGCGTGACACCGCACTACGACCCGGCCATGGTGCAGCAGTTCGTGAACCACCCGGACGACTACCTGCTCTGGGAGCACTACGAGCGGCTGGTGCAGCCCGTGCTCCTGCTGCGCGGCGCCGAGTCCGACCTGGTGCTGCCCGAGACCGTGGTCCGCATGCGGGATTGCGGACCGGGCCGGGCCGGGCGGCTGCAGGTGATCGAGGTGCCGGGCTGCGGCCATGCGCCGGCGCTCAATGTGCCGGAGCAGCTCGACGCAGTGCTTCAGTTCATCCGCGCGCACGACTAGGACCGCTCCGGTCTTGGGCACAATGCCGTCTCATTGCAGACAGGAGACTTCATGGCATTGAGCATCTACGGCATCCAGGCTTCGCGCGCGCTGCGCCCCCTGTGGGCCGCGACCGAACTGGGCCTGGCTTTCGAGCATGTGCAGACCGATTACCGTGCCGGCGCCTCTCGTACGGCGGATTTTCTGGCGCTTAACCCCAATGGCCGCGTCCCGGTCGTGGTCGACCACCGGCCCGAAGGGGAGGTGATCGTCTGGGAAAGCATGGCCTGTGCGCTCTACATCGCGCGCCAGCACGGTGCGGCCAACGGCCGCAGCATCACGCCGGCCACGCCGCGCGAGGAGGCCGAGGCCCTGCGCTGGTCCTTCTGGGTCATGACCGAGGTGGAGAAGGACGCGCTGACGGTGCTCATGCACCGCTTCGCCATGGCGCCCGAGGAGCGCAGGCCCGAGCTGGCCGACAAGGCCGAACAACGCCTGCACGTTCCCCTGCGCGTGCTTGAAAAACACCTGGCAGCCCAGCAGGCGCGCAGCGAGGCGCATCTGGCCGCCGACCGCTTCACCGTGGCCGACCTCTGCGTGGCCAGCGTACTGCTCTGGGTGCGCGCCACGCGCACGCTGATGGAGCGCTACCCGCTGACCAGTGCCTGGCTGGCCGCCTGCCTGGCGCGGCCGGCCTACCAGGCCTTGCGCCCGCAGAAGAAGAGCTAGTTCTTCGCGCCGGCTGCCAGTGCAGCCGCGCGCGAGGCGGCCAGTGCTGACGCATCCGGTGCCTGGCGCGTGGGCCAGCCGCCCAGGTGCTGTTCGCACAGGCGACCCATGGCCTCGATCCAGGGCGCGCTGTCGTTGAGGCAGGGGATGTAATGGAATTGCGCGCCGCCAGCGTGCAGGAAGGCTTCCCGTGCCTCCTGCGCGATCTCCTCCAGCGTCTCCAGGCAGTCGCTCGTGAAGCCGGGGCAGGCCACGTCCACGCGCTTCACGCCAGCCTGGGCCAGGGCCACCAGCGTGGGCTCGGTGTAGGGCTCGAGCCACTTGGCCTTGCCAAAGCGCGACTGGAAGGTCAGTTGCACCTGCTCGCGTGTCAGCCCCAGCTTTTCCGCCAGCAGGCGTGCGGTCTTGTGGCACTCACAGTGGTAGGGATCGCCGAGGTGCAAGGTGCGTTCGGGCACCCCATGAAAGCTCAGCACCAGCTTGTCCGGGCGGCCATGCGCCCGCCAGTAGGCACTGATGCGCGCGGCCAGCGCATCGATGTAAGCCGCATCGTCGTGGTAGCGGTTGATGAAACGCAACTCGGGCAGGTGGCGGGCTTGGGCGGACCAGCTCGCGACGGCGTCGATCACGCTGGCGGTCGTGGTGCCCGAGTACTGCGGATAGGCTGGCAGGATGAGCACGCGTGTGATGCCCTGGGCCTTGAGCGCGTCCAGCTCGCCGGCAATCGACGGGTTGCCGTAACGCATGGCGTAACGCACTGTCACGTGGTGGCCCTGCTGCTGCAGCCAGCCCTGCAGGGCTTGGGCCTGGCGCTCGGTCCAGACCTTGAGCGGCGAACCCTCGGGCGTCCAGATGCTGGCGTACTTGGCGGCCGATTTCGCAGGCCGCAGGCGCAGGATGATGCCGTGCAGGATCAGCCACCAGATCGGCTTGGGGATCTCGACCACGCGGGGGTCGCCGAGGAACTCGGCCAGGTAGCGGCGCAGCGCGGCGGGCGTGGGTGCGTCAGGGGTGCCCAGATTGCACAGCAGGACTGCGGTGCCCGGGGCTTGTCCGTGGGTATAGGAGGGTTCTTTGCGGAATGCCATGAGGTATTCTCGCCGACTCATGACTACCTTGCTCGATCTCTCCCGCATCAGGGCCATCTCTCTCGATCTGGACGACACGCTCTGGCCCATCTGGCCCGTGATCGCCCGCGCCGAACAGGCGCTGCAGGACTGGCTGCGCCCGCATGCGCCCCATACCGCGGGCTGGCTGGCCGACAGCGAACAGCGCCAGGCCCTGCGGCGCGAGATCCTGGCCGCCCGGCCCGAGCTGGGGCACGATCTGCGCTGCCTGCGGCAGGAACTGATCCGCGTCGCCTTGCAGCGCCACGGCGAGGATCCGGGGCTGGTGGCCCCGGCTTACGAGGTCTTCATCGCCGAGCGCATGCAGGTCCAGCTTTTCGACGACGCCGGCCCGGCCCTGTCCTGGCTGGCGCAGCGTTTTCCGATCGTGGCTGTGTCCAACGGCAATGCCGACGTGCAGCGTATCGGCCTGGGGCGCTACTTCAGTGCCGGTTTCAGCGCGCAGGAGTTCGGCGTGGGCAAGCCCGATGCGCGCATCTTCCACGCCGCGGCCGAGGCGGTGGGCGTGGCGCCCCAGGAGGTGCTGCACGTGGGCGACGATGCGGTGCTGGACGTGGTGGGGGCGCTCGACGCTGGCCTGCAGACCGTCTGGGTCAACCGCGGGGGTCAGGACTGGACCCACGAGGCGCACCGGCCGCACGCCACGGTGAACGACATGAGTGCGCTGTGCGCCCTGTTGCGCCCGCAGTTCAACGAGGTCAGCGCGCCCCGCTGACCATGGGGCGCCTCGATCAGGCAAGCGCCACGGTCGAGGGTGCCCGCATAGCGACGGGGACTGCGCGAGGCGCTGCCACTCAGTCCCGTGGCAGCAGCTGCAGGGTGCTGCGCGTGGCACCCTGCACCGCGCTGGCGTCCAGATGCATGGGGTGGTACTGCCCCGCCAGGTAGTCCCGGGCCTGGTCAGCGTAGTGCCGATCGAAGAGCACGCCGCTCTGGCCCACGGGATTGATGCCTTTTGCCTGGCCGGGCGTGGCGAAGTCGATCACGCGCCGCGTCGAGGGGCCGTAGGTGACGCTCCAGGGGGCCGGGCCCAGGGGCTGGGCCAGGTTGTTGGGCAGTTCGCGCCCGCCCGGTGCGGGCAGCGGGCCGACATTGAACAGCCGATCCAGCGGCTTCATGCGGCCCAGCGGATGGGCATGCACCACGCTGTGGTTCTGGCTCCAGCTCCAGGCGGGCAGGGAGATGCCACGGGTCTCGCGCAGCTGGCTCAGCGCGGCCTGCCAGGCCTGCTGCACGATGTCGTTGCGGTTTTCCTGCTTGCCGGTGCGCCGGTCGTCCCACCAGGGGGAGGTCGGATCGGCCATCAGGCGCGGCAGGGCGTGGTCGATGGCGCGGGTGCGCAGCAGGTTGGCGAACTGCGGGCCCATCTCGTCGGCCATGGCGGCGCGGGCGAGCTCGTAGAGGAACTGGTTGAACACCGTGGGGGCGATGCTGTCGTTGCCGTGACTGCCGTCCCAGACGGCCAGCTGGTCGACCAGGGCGCGTTGCACGGGGTCTTCGCCGGCCATGGCGCGCAGCAGGGGCAGCAGGGGGCGCAGCAGGCGCGGCCCGTAGTCCGTGGTCGCGTCGAGCTGCAGGGCCTGGCTGTGCTCCACCGTCCAGCCCGCACTGCGCGCGCGCAGCAGCTGGTCGAGCCGGCGCGCCCGGTCATGGAGGTTGTAGTAGCCGGGCACGGGCGCGCCGCTGCGCGGCACGGGCTGGTGGTTGGCCGACATGATGTAGCCGCGCGCCGGGTTTTCCTCCTGTGGGTTGTCGGCAAAGCGGTAGTAGCCGGGCTTGTCGGCCTGGGCCGTGCCGCCGTCGAGGATGAAGCTCGGGTTGACGTTGAGCGGGCGCTGCACCAGCTTGGCCGCGGCCCACCAGGCGATGTCGCCCGCGGCATTGGCCCAGACGATGTTGAGGCCCGGCGCATGGATCTTGCTGGCCGCGCTGCGCGCCTTGGCCAGGGTGTCGGCGCGGTTGAGCTCATGGAAGGCCTCCATGATCGGGTTCTCGGTCTCGAGAAAGGTCCACCACAGGGCCACGGGGGCCTGGCCCAGGCTGTCGGGGAAGGCCTGGTTGATCACCGGGCCGAAGGGCGAGCGCTGCAGCGTCAGGCTCACGGGCTCGGCCCCCTTGACCTGGATGAGTTCGGTGCGCGTGCGCAGCTCCACCCACTGGCCCCGGTAGGCCACCTGGCCGGGTTGCGCCGGGTTGGTCCGCAGCGCCACCAGGTCCATGTCGTCGTTCTGGAACATGGTGAGGCTCCAGCCGAACTGGTGGTTGTGCCCGAGCAGCGCGAAGGGGTTGAGGGCCTGGAAGTGACCGTAGAGCTCGAAGCCCGGTGCGTTCAGGTGCGCCTCGTACCAGACTGCGGGCAGGCTGAAGGCGATATGGGGATCACCGGCCAGCAGGGGCTTGCCGCTGGACGTGCGGCTGCCGGCAATGGCCCAGGCATTGCTGCCTTCGAACAGCGGCACGCCGGCCAGCTCCAGCGCCTGCTGGCTGACTTCCGCCACGCGCGCCAGTGATTGCCAGTCGGCCTGACTCAGCCGCGGCGGGCGCTGACCGCGTGGGCGTTGCGCCAGCGGGCCCAGCACGCCCAGCGGCTGCCAGTCGAGCTCGAAGACCCGCAGGTACTCGGGGCCGAGCTGGTCGCGCACATAGCTGAGCGCGGGCTCGGTGCGCAGCGCGGCGGCAAAGCTGTAGGCCAGGTAGCCGGCGACGGCCAGGGTGTCCACCGGCGTGTAGTGCTGGGGCTGGATGCCCAGCACGTCGAACTCCACGGGCAGGGGGCGCGTGTCCTGGAATTCGTTGATGCCGTCCAGGTAGGCCAGCAGGGCCCGCCAGGCTGGACTGTTGCGATCGACGCGCTGCAGGCTTTGCTCGGCATGGGTGCGCAGTTCCAGGGTGCGGAAGAGCCGGTCGGTGTCGACCAGCTTGGGGCCCAGGATTTCGGCCAGCTCGCCACGCGCCAGGCGGCGCACCATCTCCATCTGGAACAGCCGGTCCTGCGCGTGCAGGAAACCCAGGGCCCGGTAGAGATCAGCCTCGTTCTGCGCCTGCAGATGGGGCACGCCGCGTTCGTCCCAGTGCACCTGCACCGGCGCCTGCAGGCCGTGCAGGGCCAGGGTGCCGCTGCGCTGCGGCAGCTTGCTGCGTGCGTGCCAGACACCGGCAGCCACGGCGATGGCCAGTGCGGTCAGCACCACCATGAGCAGGACGAAGAGGACTTTGAACAGGCGTTTCATCGTGAGCGGTCTTCCGGTTGCATGTCATCGCGTTTTTATCATCGGGCCAGCGCCCGTGCCGCGGCCAGGCCGCTGCGCACAGCGCCTTCGAGCGTGGCCGGATAGGGCCCGGCCACATAGTCGCCGCAGGCCTGCAGGCCGGGCACGATCTGTTGTGGCGGGCGTTGCAGGCCCGGGGTGCAGGCGAAGGTGGCGCGTTTTTCCACCACCGTTTGCACAGCCTGCAGCTGCAGGCCCAGCTGGGCTTGCGCCTGGGCCAGCACCTGGGCTTGCAGGCTTTCCCGTTCGCCGCGGCTGGCGCTGAGCACAAAAGCCAGCAGGCCCGCCGGGCCGCCGAGCTGGCCACGGTCGAAGACAAACTGCGCAGGGCGTCGCGCATCGTGGCGCAGGGCCAGCATAGGCGCGGCGAGTCGCGCGTCCTGCGCCCAGGCATAGACCGTGGTGATGGATTCGAAATGCAGGGCCTCGGCGGTGGCGGCCCAGGCAGCGTTCAGCGGCGCGGCCAGGCGCGCTGCTTCGGTCGATGAGCAGGCCAGCAACACGGCGTCGAAGGCCTGACCATCGAGCCGCCAGCCAGTGCCGTCCTGCTGCAAGGCCGTGATGCGTGTGCCGGTGTGCACCTTGGCGCCCTGCGCCTGCAGCCAGGCAGCGGCGGCCTGCGGGAAGAGGGCACCGAGGTCGGCGCGCGGCAGCAACAGCTGGGAGCCGCCGCGCACGGCGAAGAGGGCGTCATGCAGTACGCGCAGGAAGACCCGGGCACTGGCCTGGTGGGCCGGTGTGTTGAGCGCGGAGACGCACAGCGGTGCTATCAGTTCGGCCTGCACGCGCGGGCCGAGCCTGGCGCAGAGTGCAGCCACGCTGAGCGTGTCGGCGCACGCAAAGCCCGCAAGCTTCCATCCCAGGGCCGCGCGCAGCAGGCCCAGGCGTTCGCGCAGCGGCCAGGCGCGGTTGCGCAGGAGGCCGGCCAGCACGTCCAGGGGAACGGGCAGATCGGGCAGGCGCAGGCCGGCGCCGTCGGGGTACTGCAGGGTGAGTGGCAGGCGCTGCAGGGCGGTGTCGGGATCGACGCCGACCGTACGCATGAGCAGCAGCGAGTCCGTGTAGGCGCCAATGAGGATGTGCTGGCCGTTGTCCACCATCACGCTGCGGCCGTCGGGCAGCGCGATCTCCAGGCTGCGGGCGCGGCCACCTGGCGTGCGGGCGGCTTCGAAGACCGTGACTTCATGGCCGTCCTGCACCGCTTGCACGGCCGCGGCCAGGCCGGCCCAGCCGGCGCCGACGATTCCCTGCCTCATAGCCTGCCCAGCGCCTGCACACGCCAGGCCAGCCAGAGCTTGCGCAGCGGCGTGAGGCTGGTGCGCTGGTGAAGCACCTGGAAGTGGTCGTGCTCGATCTCGCGCAGCAGGGTGCGGTAGATGCTGGCCATCATGAGCCCGGGCTTCTGTGTACGCCGGTCGGCCGCGGGCAGCAGGGCTAGGGCCTCGTCGTAGAGGCGATGCGCGCGCTCGGCCTGGAATTTCATCAGCGCCGTGAAGCGCTCGGAGTACTGGCGGTTGAGGATCTCGTGCGCCTTGACGTCGAACTGCTGCAGTTCGCTGACGGGCAGGTAGATGCGGCCGCGCAGCGCGTCCTCACCCACGTCACGGATGATGTTGGTCAGCTGGAAGGCCAGGCCCAGGGTGTGGGCGTAGCGCGTGGTGGCTTCCTCCGTCTGACCGAAGATGCGGGCCGCGACCTCGCCCACGATGCCGGCGACGAGGTGGCAGTAGTTCTGCAGGCCGGGATAGTCGAGGTAGCGCGTCTGCTGCAGATCCATTTGACAGCCCTCGATCACGGCCAGCAGATGGCGGGCCTCGATGCCGTAGTCCTTGACATGCGGCATGAGGGCCTGCAGCACGGGGTGACCGGGCTGGCCTGCGTAAGCACGTTGCACCTCGGCCTGCCACCAGGCCAGCTTGGTCTGGGCCACGCCGGGATCGGAGACTTCGTCGACCACATCGTCCACCTCGCGGCAGAAGGCGTAGAAGGCCGTGATGGCCGCGCGGCGCGGCTTGGGGAGGAAAAGAAAGGCGTAATAGAAGCTGCTGCCGGAGGCGGCGGCCTTGTCCTGGACGTATTGCTCGGGCGTGCTCATAAGGGCTGGAAGGTCAATCCCGATTGTCACATCCACAGCGCGTGCCACAGCAGGCGCGGCGCATCGGCCGTAGCGACCGTGGGGCGGTGTTGCAGGGTGTTGTGACCCAGGGCCTCGATCCGCTCGAGGATGCGCAGCCCGCCCTGCACCACCAGGCGCAGTTCCCAGCCGGCGCGGCCCGGCACGCGGTGTACCAGCGGCGCGCCTTCGCGCATGAGTTCGCGGGCCCAGCGCACCTGCTCGGCGACCAGGGCCAGCAGGGCGGGGGTGGGCTGCAGGGCTGCGATTTCGGCGCGGGTGACGCCGTGGGTGGCGCAATCGGCGTCGTTGAGGTAGTGGCGGCCGCGCGGGACGTCGCGGCTGATGTCCTGCCAGAAGTTGATGAGCTGCAGGGCGCTGCAGATGGCGTCGCTCTGGCGCAGGGCGCTGCCGTCGTGCACGCCGTAGAGGTGCAGCAGCAGGCGGCCCACCGGATTGGCGGAACGGCGGCAGTAGTCCAGCAGCTCGGCGCGGTCGGCATAGCCCTCGGCGTCGCGGGTCTTGCGCACGTCCTGGGCGAAGGCGTCGAGCAGGTCATCGAGCAGGGCCACCGGCAGCTGGAAGGCCTGCAGCTGGATGGCCAGGGGCGCAAACACCTGCGGCCAGCGTCCGCTATGGGGCTGGCCCTGGGACACCGCCAGCAGGTCGGCGCGGTAAGCGGCCAGTTCGTCCAGGCGCTGGTCGGCGCTGTCCTCGCCCTCATCGGCGAGGTCGTCGGCGGTGCGGGCAAAGTGGTAGATCGCGGCGATCGGGGGGCGCAGCCGGGGCGGGCACAGCCAGGAGGCGACCGGGAAGTTCTCGTAATGGTCGACCGGGGCGGGGATGGGCTTGTTCACGCCGTGGATTCTCGCTGTGCTTGACATGGATCGGGTTTTTACCTAGATTACTGACCGGTCGGTTATTAATTTCTCAGCCACTTTCCGGGGTTTTTCCATGTCCGAACTCCACGCCCTGCGTGCGCATCGTCTGGCCCGTGCCGCCTTGTCCCTGCCTTTGCTCGCCCTGCTGGCAGCCTGCAGCCCTTCCGCACCGGTTGAAGAACCGGTGCGTGCCGTCAAGGTCCTGACCGTGCGCAGCGGCAGCCTGGAGGCCAATCAGGAATTCTCCGGGGAGGTCAAGCCCCGTATCGAGTCACGCCTGGGTTTCCGGGTTGCGGGCAAGCTCGTGAGCCGCGAGGTGGAGCTGGGCCAGCGCGTCAAGGCCGGGCAGGTGCTGGCGCGCCTGGATCCTCAGGACTACCGTCTGGCAGCCGACGCGGCCCAGGCCCAGTATGCGGCCGCCGTGACCAACCGCGATCTGGCCGCTGCTGACTACAAGCGTTTCAAGGAACTGCGCGAGCAGAACTTCATCAGTGGTGCCGAGCTGGAACGGCGTGAGGCCAACCTCAAGGCGGCGCAGGCGCAGGTGGACCAGGCCCAGGCGCAACTGACCAGCCAGCGTAACCAAGGCAGCTATACCGCCCTGGTGGCTGATACGGCCGGCGTCGTGACGGCTGTCGAGGCCGAGACTGGCCAGGTGGTCAGCGCGGGCCAGCCCGTGGTGCGGCTGGCCCAGGATGGCGGGCGCGATGCGGTGTTTGCCGTGCCCGAGGACAAGCTGGGCCTGATGCGTGACGGGGCCGCTGTCGAGGTGCGGGTCTGGCCGGGCCAGACCCAGCTGGCCGGCAAGGTGCGTGAGATCTCGGCCAGCGCCGATCCGGTGACGCGCACCTACCAGGTCAAGGTGGGCCTGCAGGGGCGCGAACTGCCGCCGCTGGGCGCCACGGTGACGGTGCAGCCCAAGGTGAAGAACGGCGACCGTCCGCAGGCCATCAAGCTGCCCACGAGCGCGCTGCGCCAGGATGGCCAGGCCACGGCGGTGTGGGTGCTGGACCCCAGGACCATGACGGTGTCTTCGCAGCCGGTGCAGATCGCCACGGCCGACGGCAACGAGGCCGTGGTGGCCGCGGGCCTGCAAGAAGGCCAGCAGGTGGTGACGGCCGGCGTGCATGTGCTTGCGCCGGGCCAGAAGGTCATGCTTTATCGCGAGAAGACGGCGCAGAGCCTGAGCGGCCCGCCGCAGACCGCGGTGGACACGACGTCGGTTCCTGTGGCCAACGGCAAGTGAGGCGCGCATGAACCGCAAGGATCCTTCCGCCGGCTTCAACCTCTCGCGCTGGGCCATCGAGCACCCGGCACTCACGCGCTACCTGCTCATCGTGCTCATGGTGCTGGGCTTCGCGGCCTATTTCCAGCTCGGGCAGGACGAAGACCCGCCCTTCACCTTCCGGGCCATGGTGGTGCGCACCTACTGGCCCGGGGCCACGGCCCAGCAGGTGGCCGAACAGGTGACGGACAAGATCGAGCGCACGCTGCAGGAGGTGCAGGATGCCGACAAGATCCGCAGCTATTCCAAGCCCGGTGAATCGCTGATCATCTTCCAGCTCAAGGATTCGTCGCGACCGGGCGATGTGCCGAACACCTGGTACACGGTGCGCAAGAAGATCGGGGACATGCGGGCCACCCTGCCCGGTGGTGTCCAGGGACCGTTCTTCAACGACGAGTTCGGTGATGTCTATGGCGTGATCTATGCCTTGCAGACGGATGGTTTCAGCCAGGCCGAACTCAAGGTCTTTGCCGATGACGTGCGCCAGCGCTTGCTGCGCGTGCCCGATGTGGCCAAGGTGGAGTTGTTTGGCGTGCAGGACGAGAAGCTCTATATCGAGATCTCGCAGAAGCGCCTCTCGCAGCTGGGGCTGGACCTGAACCAGGTGCTGGCCCAGCTGGGCCAGCAGAACGCGGTGGAAAGTGCGGGCTCCGTGCAGACGCCGCTGGATGTGGTGCAGGTGCGCGTGGCCGGGCAGTTCGAGGCCGTGGAGCAGCTGCGCGCCATGCCCATCCGTGGCAGCACGGGCAACCAGCTGCGCCTGGGCGACATCGCCGAGATCAAGCGCGGCTATGTGGACCCGGCCAGCGTCAAGGTACGGCACCAGGGGCGGCAGGTCATCGCCCTGGGCATCTCCATGGCCAAGGGCGGGGACATCATCGCCCTGGGCAAGGCGCTGAAGACAGCCACCGATCACATCGAGAAGATCCTGCCCGCCGGCATCGAGTTGGTGCAGCTGCAGGACCAGCCGCGTGCGGTCGCGACCTCGGTCAACGAGTTCGTGGGCGTGCTGATCGAGGCCGTGATCATCGTGCTGGCCGTGAGCTTCATCAGCCTGGGCTTGCACAAGCACCAGAATTCCAGCCACCTGCCGCTTTGGAAGCGTTATTACGTGGACATGCGGCCGGGCCTGGTGGTGGGCATCACCATCCCCCTGGTGCTGGCGCTGACCTTCCTGGGCATGCAGTACTGGGGCATCGGCTTGCACAAGATATCGCTCGGCTCGCTGATCATTGCGCTGGGCCTGCTGGTCGACGACGCCATCATTGCCGTGGAGATGATGGTGCGCAAGATGGAGGAGGGCTACGACAAGGTGCGCGCCGCCACCTTCGCCTACGAGATCACGGCCATGCCCATGCTCACGGGCACGCTGATCACGGCGGTCGGCTTCCTGCCCATCGGCATGGCAAAGTCCACCGTGGGGGAGTACACCTTCGCCATCTTCGGCGTGACGGCGCTGGCGCTGGTGCTGAGCTGGATCGTCTCGGTCTACTTCGTCCCTTATCTGGGCACGCTGCTGCTCAAGGCGCAACCGCATCATTCGACGTCCCAGACGGATCCGGCGGACGGTCCGCACGAGCACTTTGACACCCCCTTCTACAACCGTTTCCGCAAGGCGGTGAACTGGTGCGTCGAGCATCGCTGGCTCACCATCGGCGCCACGGTGCTGACTTTTGCGCTGGGCATCGTGGGCATGGGCAAGGTGCAGCAGCAGTTCTTCCCCGATTCGAGCCGACCCGAGATCCTGGTCGACCTCTGGTTCCCCGAGGGCACGTCTTTTGCAGCCAATGAGGCGGTCACCCGCCGCGTCGAGCAGCGTCTGATGGGCGAGACCGGCGTGAGCTCGGTCAGCACCTGGGTGGGTTCGGGCGTGCCGCGCTTCTATCTGCCGCTGGACCAGGTCTTCCCGCAGACCAACGTCTCCCAGCTCATCGTGCTGCCCACCGACCTCAAGGCTCGCGAGCGGCTGCGCCTGCAGTTGCCGGGGCTGCTGGCCCAGGAGTTTCCTGAAGCCCGCGGGCGGGTCAAGCTGCTGCCCAACGGGCCGCCCGTGCCCTATCCGGTGCAGTTCCGCGTGGTGGGCAGCGACCCCGCCGTGCTGCGTGCGCGTGCCGACGAGGTCAAGGACGTCATGCGCGCCAGCCCCAACACGCGTGGCGTCAACGACAACTGGAACGAGTCGGTCAAGGTGCTGCGTCTGGAGGTGGATCAGGCTAAGGCCCGTGCGCTCGGCGTGAGCAGCCAGTCCATTGCCCAGGCGGCGCGTACCCTGCTGATCGGCCAGACCGTAGGCCAGTACCGTGAGGGCGACAAGCTGATCGACATCGTGCTGCGTCAGCCCATAGACGAACGCAATGCCATCACCGATCTGGCCAATGCCTACCTGCCCACCAGCAGTGGCCGTTCCATTCCGCTGACCCAGATCGCCAAGCCGGTCTTCACCTGGGAGCCAGGCGTGATGTGGCGCGAGAACCGCGAGTACGGCATCACCGTGCAGAGCGATGCGGTCGAAGGCATGCAGGGCGCGACGCTGACGGCCGAGTTGCTGCCGGACCTGCGCGCGCTTGAGGCCAAGTGGCACCTCGCCGGCCTCAACGGCTACCGCATCGAGGTGGCGGGCGCGGTCGAAGAGAGCAGCAAGGGCCAGGGCTCGATCGCCGCGGGCATGCCCATCATGCTGTTCCTGACGTTCACGCTGCTGATGCTGCAGTTGCAGAGCTTCAGCCGCGCCATGCTGGTCTTCCTGACCGGCCCACTGGGCCTGGCCGGAGTCGCAGGCGCGCTGCTGCTGCTCAACCGGCCCTTCGGCTTCGTGGCCCTGCTGGGGGTGATCGCGCTCATGGGCATGATCCAGCGCAACTCGGTGATCCTGATCGACCAGATCG
>JAIERT010000339.1 GCA_019746735.1 Burkholderiaceae bacterium
ATGGCGATGGCATGCACGCCCTGGGCGATGAAATCTTGCAGCGCATCATACACAAGGCGATGCCGCGCCACGCGTGTCAGATCTGTAAACAAAGGTGTCGCAATGCGCACGCGGAAATGCGTGCCCCAGCCCGTGCCATTGGCCCCGACATGGCCGGCGTGGGCGGCGCTTTCGTCGATCACCTCCAGCTGGGTGGGCTGCAGCCGCTCGCGCAGGCGTTGGGCCATGCGCTCTGCCAGTTCCTGCTCGGGGGCGCTCATGTCGGGTCGGACTTGAGGTGGCGGGCGATGTAGATGCCCTGGCCGATGATGAAGACCAGGGGGAACACATAGCCCCAGAGCTTGAAGTTCACCCAGGTCTCGGTACTGTAGAAGGCCGCCACATAGCCGTTGATCCCGGCCATGAAGGCGCAGTAGGCGATCCAGGCCAGGTTCAGGCGCAGCCACACACCGGCCGGCAGATCCAGCTGGCTGCCCAGCAGGATCTGCAGGAAGTTCTTGCGCCAGACCCACAGCGCCAGGGCCAGGGCGAGGGCCATGGCGGCGTAGAGCACGGTGGGCTTCCATTTGATGAAGCGCTCGTCCTGCAACACCAGGGTCAGGGTACCGAAGACCAGGATCAGCAGCAGGGTGATCTTGTGCATGGTCTGCAGCTTGCGGTCGATCCCATAGATCAGCACCATCTGCAGCACGGTGGCGGCCATGAGCACGGCCGTGGCGACGTAGATGTCGTAGAACTTGTAGGCGCCGAAAAACAGCAGGATGGGAAAGAAATCGATCAGGAGTTTCATGCGCTGATTATCGGGCGGAGATGCAGTGGATTTCCAATCGCGGACCGCCGTGGCGCCGGGCCACGGGCCTTGCTCCCTGTCAAGGAAGCGCTGCGCACACAGGGAGCGTGGCCTCGGGCTTACTCTTTATGTTCTATGGCGGCCGAATTGATGCAATAGCGCAGGCCCGTGGGCGCCGGGCCGTCTTCGAAGACATGGCCCAGGTGAGCCCCGCACTGGGAGCAGACCGTCTCCACGCGCACCATGCCATGGCTGGTGTCGCGCCGCTCCTCGATGGCCTGCGGCAGCGCTGGCTCGGAGAAGCTGGGCCAGCCACAGCCCGCGTCGAACTTGGTGTCGGCCTCGAAGAGACGGGCACCGCAGCAGATGCAGCTGTAATGCCCCGCCTTCCAGAAATCGGCGTACTTGCCCGTGAAAGGGCGCTCGGTCGCGGCGTGGCGCGTGACCTGGTAGGCGCCGGGTTCGGAGTGCTTGGCGGCCAGCAGGGCCTTCCATTCTTCGGCGGTTTTCTGAATGGCGTAGCTCATGGTGAATTGACTCTCATGAAGAACAGCTGATTTCGATGGAGGAGGCCCAGTCGGGCGGGAAGCCGGCCTCGGCCTCGTGGCCGGGATGCTCGTCATAAGGATGCGCCAGCAGGGCCAGAAGTTTCGCCACGCCGGAGAAATCCTTCTCGCGCGCCTGGCGGATGGCCAGCTCGCCCAGGTGGTTGCGCAGCACGAACTTGGGGTTGACCTCGAGCATGCGGGCCGAGGAGGCTCGCGTGTCTTCCAGGGCCAGCCGCGCCTCATAGCGGTGCAGCCAGGTGTCGAACGCACCGCGGTCGACAAACAGATCGCGTACCGCCTCCGCGCGGCCGTCGGCGGCGTAATGGCTGAGCCGGCGCCAGAAGATCGTGTGGTCCGTCTTTTCAGCGGCCAGCAAGCGCAGGGTGTCCTCGACCAGCTCGCGGTCGCCCGTCTCCTGGCGCTGCAGGCCCAGCTTGGCGCGCAGCCGGGCTTCGAGCTCGGCCGGGTAGCGCGTGCGGTAGCTCTCCAGCGCGGCCAGGGCCAGTTCCTGGTCGCCGATCAGGGGCAGCAGGGCTTGGCCCAGGCAGAACAGGTTCCAGTAGGCGATGTTGGGCTGGCGCGCAAAGGCATAGCGGCCCTGGGTATCGGAGTGGTTGCAGATGTGGGCCGGGTCGTAGCCGTCGAGGAACTGGAAGGGGCCGTAGTCCAGGGTCAGGCCCAGGATGCTCATGTTGTCGGTGTTCATCACGCCATGGCAGAAGCCCACGGCCTGCCACTGGGCCAGCAGGGCGGCGGTCTTTTCGCTCACGGCTTCGAGCAGGGCGGCGTAGGCGTTGCCGCCGAACTTTTCCGTGGCCTGGCAGGCCGGGTAGTAGCGGTCGATCACGAAGTCGGCCAGGCGGCGCAGCTCGTCGGGTCGATCTTTGGCAGCGAAATGCTCGAAGTGGCCGAAGCGGATGAAGCTGGGCGCCACGCGCGTGACCACGGCAGCGGTCTCGATCTCTTCGCGGCGCACGGGTGAGTCCGAACCCGTGATGCAGAGTGCGCGCGTGGTCGGGATGCCCAGGCCGTGCATGGCCTCGCTGCAGAGGAATTCGCGGATGGACGAGCGCAGCACGGCACGACCATCGCCCATGCGGGAGTAGGGGGTGCGGCCCGCGCCCTTGAGCTGGATCTCCAGGCCACCGGCGGTCTCGCCCAGCAGCAGGGCCCGGCCGTCGCCGAGCTGACCGGCCCAGACGCCGAACTGGTGGCCGCTGTAGACCGTGGCCACGGGCTGGCTGCCGGCCAGGGGGCGATTGCCGCTGAGCGCCTGGAGCCAATCTGCGGATTCCGTCCAGCCGGCCGGCAGGCCCAGCCACTCACCCACGGCCGGGCTGCGGCCCACCCAGTACGGCGCGGGCAGGGGCTGCGGGGGCAGGGGGGTGTGAAAGGCCGGGCCGAGGGCGGCGTAGCGGTTGGCCCAGGTCAAGCCGCTGGGCAGCGCGGCGGGCTGGTCCTGGACGGCGTCGATGGCGAGAGACATGCCGGCATTGTCACGCAGACGACGTAAGCCGGTCCCGATCAGGGGCTTACCCTCAGTCGAATGGCACCGCGCTTGCGCCATACTGCCAGCGAACACCACGAGCCACAAGAAGAGGAGCCCTGTCCATGCTCGGATTGATGCAAAGCCAGCCACTGCTGATTTCTTCCCTGATCGACTTCGCCGAACGCCACCATGGCGACGCCGAAATCGTCTCCCGCCGGGTCGAGGGGGATATCCACCGCTACACCTACCGCGACGTCGCGGCCCGCTCCCGCCGCGTCGCCAATGCGCTGGACGCGATGAAGCTGGCCTTCAGCGACCGCGTGGCCACGCTGGCCTGGAACGGCTACCGCCATCTGGAACTGTATTTCGGCGTCAGCGGCTCGGGCCGGGTGCTGCACACCATCAACCCGCGCCTGCACCCGGAGCAGATCGCCTGGATCGCCAACCACGCCGAAGACCAGGTGCTGTGCTTCGACCTGACCTTCCTGCCCATCATCCAGGCGGTGCACGCCAAGTGCACCACGGTGAAGCACTGGATCGCGCTCTGCGACGCGGACAAGCTGCCCCAGGACTCGGGCATTCCGAACCTGCAGAGTTACGAGGCCTGGCTGGGCGCCCAGTCTGCGCAGTACCGCTGGCCCGAGTTCGACGAGAACTCGGCCTCGAGCATGTGCTACACCAGCGGCACCACGGGCAATCCCAAGGCCGCGCTCTACAGCCACCGCTCCACCATCCTGCACGCCTATGCGGCGGCCCTGCCCGATGTGATGTGCCTGAGTGCGCGCGACTCCGTGCTGCCCGTGGTGCCCATGTTCCACGTCAATGCCTGGGGCATTCCTTATTCCGCCGCGCTGACCGGCGCCAAGCTGGTCTTTCCGGGCCCGGCGCTGGACGGCAAGTCCATCTACGAGCTGATCGAGGCCGAGCGGGTGAGCTATGCCGCGGGCGTGCCAACGATCTGGCAGATGCTGCTGGGCCACCTCAAGCCCAACGGCCTGAAGTTCTCCACCCTCAAGCGCACGGTGATCGGCGGCTCGGCCTGCCCGCCGGCCATGATCACCGCCTTCCGCGAAGAGTACGGGGTAGAGGTGCTACACGCCTGGGGCATGACCGAGATGTCGCCTCTGGGCACGCTGTGCACGCTCAAGAACAAGCACCTGACGCTGTCCGAGTCTGAGCAGATGAAGATTCGCCTCAAGCAGGGCCGGGCCATCTATGGCGTGGACATGAAGATCGTCGGCGGCGACGGTCAGGAGCTGCCCTGGGACGGAAAGGCCTACGGCGACCTGCTGGTACGCGGCCCCTGGATCCTGCGCGAGTACTTCAAGGGCGAGGGCGGCGATCCGCTGCTCAAGGACGCGGGCGGCCATGGCTGGTTCCCGACCGGTGACGTGGCCACGATCGACGCCGACGGGTATATGCAGATCACCGACCGCAGCAAGGACGTGATCAAGTCCGGTGGCGAGTGGATCAGCTCGATCGACGTCGAGAACATCGCCGTGGCCCACCCGGCCATCGCCATGGCGGCCTGCATCGGCGTGCGGCACCCCAAGTGGGACGAGCGGCCGGTGGTCGTGGTGGTGAAAAAGCCGGGTGCCGAGGTCGGCAAGGAGGAGCTGCTCAAGTTCTACGAGGGCAAGACGGCCAAGTGGCAGATCCCGGACGACGTGATCTTTGTCGACGCCATCCCCCTGGGCGCCACCGGCAAGATGCTCAAGACCCGTCTGCGCGAGACGCTCAAGGACTACAAGCTGCCGGGCACGTGAACGGAATGTCCCCGCCGCGTGTACGGGCGGGGAGTCGCAAAGGCGATAGTGCTAGGGCAATCCCTAGCGTGTGGATAGTTGAATTTGGTTACGCTGCAAACATTCTGACAACGAGGAGACGACAAATGAAGTTCACCGTGAAATTCGTGACTGCTGCTGCCGCCCTGGCTTTTGCCGGCGCGGCCCTGGCCCAGAAGGGCGAGACGGTCAAGATCGCCTGGATCGACCCGCTGTCCGGGCTGATGGCCCCGGTGGGCAACAACCAGGTGCGCAGTTTCCAGTTCTTTGGCGAGAAGTTCAGCGGCGCGGGCAATCCCGCTGGCGTGAAGTTCGAAGTCATTGCCATGGACAATAAGCTCAGTCCCGCGGAGAGCCTGAACCACCTCAAGGCCGCCATCGACCAGGGCGTGCGCTACATCACCCAGGGCAATGGCTCCTCGGTGGCCGGTGCACTGATCGACGCCGTGGCCAAGCACAACGAGCGCAATCCCGGCAAGGAAGTCATGTTCCTGAACCACTCGGCCGTGGACCCGGACTTCACCAACAGCAAGTGCAATTACTGGCACTTCCGCTTCGATGCCGACACGTCCATGAAGATGGAAGCCATCACCACCTTCATGAAAGACCAGAAGGACGTCCAGAAGGTCTACCTGCTCAACCAGAACTACTCGCACGGCCACCAGGTCGCGAAGTTCGCGAAGGAGAACCTGGCACGCAAGCGCCCGGACGTGCAGATCGTCGGCGAGGACCTGCACCCGCTGGCCCAGGTGCGCGACTTTGCGCCCTACATCGCCAAGATCAAGGCGTCGGGCGCCGATACCGTGATCACCGGCAACTGGGGTTCTGACCTGGCCCTGCTGGTCAAGGCCGCCAACGAGGGCGGTTACAACGGCAAGTTCTACACCTATTACACCGGCGTGAGCGGCACGCCCACGGCCCTGGGTCAGAACAGCGCCGGTCGCGTCTTCCAGGTGTCCTACAACCACTACAACATGGGTGGTGACATGGGCAAGTGGCAGGCCGAGTACAAGGCCAAGTTCAACGACGATTTCTATACCGGCTCGGTGATCCACATCTACAAGGCCCTGGGCGAGGCCATGGCCAAGGCCAAGTCCACCGATCCGGTCAAGGTGGCGGCGGCCCTGGAAGGCCTGAAGTTCAAGAGCTACAACGGTGACGTCGAGATGCGCAAGGCCGACCACCAGATGCAGCAGCCGCTGTTCCTGACGGTCTGGCAGAAGGCGGACAAGAAGTTCCCCTACAGCCCCGAGAACACCGGCATGACCCTGGCCCTGGTGAAGGAGTTCCCGTCCTATGTGTCGAGCACGCCGACCAGCTGCCAGATGAAGCGCCCCTGAAGCCCCCGGGCTTCAGTGCAGGGAAGGGCCCGATGCCTGTGACCTTCGGGCCCTTTTTTTGTCCAAATGAAACGCACAGATTGACGCTGCGGTACTGACGTCTGCACGGCAGACAGGGAAAGACGGGATCCAATGGAGTTCTTCATCATCTCCATGCTCAACGGCCTGAGTTACGGGCTCTTGCTGTTCATGCTCAGCTCCGGGCTGACGCTGATCTTCAGCATGATGGGCGTGCTCAATTTCGCCCACGCCAGCTTCTACATGCTGGGGGCCTACATCGGCTACAGCGTGTCCAAGTTCGTGGGCTTCTGGCCCGGGCTCATCATCGCGCCCCTGGTCGTGGGCCTGCTGGGTGCGGTGTTCGAGCGACTGGCCCTGCGCAAGGTCCACAAGTACGGCCATGTGCCCGAACTGCTGATCACTTTCGGGCTGTCCTACATCATCCTGGAGCTGGTGCAGCTGGCCTGGGGCCGGATCGCCGTGGAGTTCCGCCCGCCGGAACTTTTGCAGGGCCCCATGTTCACCCTGCTGAACCATGCGAGCGAAGGCATCAGCCTGGTCTGGGGTCAGGCCCCGGCCGAGCTGTGCCAGTCGGCCGTCTGTTCGCCGTTCCCGGCCACACGCGGCTTCATGATGCTGGTGGCGCTGTTCATGCTGGTCGCCCTCTGGCTCATGCTCACGCGCAGCCGCATCGGCCTCGTCATCCAGGCTGCGCTCACCCACCCCGAGATGGTGGAAGCCCTCGGCCACAACGTGCCCCGGGTGTTCATGATGGTCTTCGGCGCCGGCGCCGCGCTGGCCGGTCTGGGCGGCGTGATCGGCGGCAGCACCTTTGTAACCGAGCCGGCCATGGCGGCCACCGTGGGCTCGGTGATCTTTGTCGTGGTGGTGGTGGGCGGCCTGGGTTCGCTCTCGGGGGCCTTCCTGGCCTCGGTGCTGATCGGCGTGATCCAGACCTTTGCCGTGGCCTTCGACTATTCCTTCATCACCCTGACGCAGCAGCTGGGCATCGAGCTCAGCGCTGCGGCGCGCGACAACTCCGTGCTCAAGCTCACGCTCTCGCAGGTGGCGCCCATCCTGCCGTATCTCTTCCTGGTCCTGATCCTGATCTTCCGGCCCAAGGGGCTGCTCGGAACGCGGGAGGAATAAGACCATGGCCAAGCAACATTACGAATTCAAACCCTACAACGTCGGCCGCTGGATCATCTGGGGCCTCTTCGCGCTGCTGCTGATCTTTGCGCCCAAGGCCTTCACCAGCGGGCTGGGCGTGACCATGCTCTCGCAGATGGGCATCGCCATCATCGCCTGCCTGTCCTACAACATCCTGCTGGGGCAGGGCGGCATGCTGAGCTTCGGCCATGCGGTCTATTCGGGCCTGGGTTCCTACATGGCCATCCATGCGCTCAATATGGTCAGCAAGGGCAGCCTGCCCATTCCGGTCAGCCTGCTGCCCATCATTGGCGGCTTCGCCGGCATGTTTTTCGCCGTCCTCTTCGGCTATGTGACCACGCGCAAGTCCGGCACGCCCTTTGCCATGATCACCCTGGGCATGGCCGAGCTGGTCTTTGCCATGTCGCTGATGTTCTCGGAGTTCTTCGGCGGCGAGGCCGGCGTCTCGGGCAACCGCGTCGTGGGCCAGGCCTTCTTCGGCATCACCTTCGGCCCCGGCATCCAGGTCTATTACCTGATCGCGATCTACACCTTCGTCTGCGTGGCCCTGATGTTCGCCTTCACGCGCACGCCGCTGGGGCGCATCCTCAACGCCGTGCGCGACAACCCCGAGCGGGTGGAATTCATCGGCTACAGCACGCAGCGCGTGCGCTACATGGCCTTCATCATCTCGGGCTTCTTTGCCGGCATCGCAGGTGGCCTGGGCTCCATCCTGTTCGAGATCGTCACGGCCGAGGTCGTGGGTCCGCTGCGCTCGGGGGGCTACCTGCTGTTCACTTTCCTGGGCGGCGCGACCTTCTTCTTTGGCCCGGTCATTGGTGGCGTGCTGCTGGTGCTGGCCTCGGTACTGCTGTCGGAGATCACCAAGGCCTGGCTGCTGTATCTGGGCCTGGTCTTCCTCTTCATGGTGATGTACGCCCCGGGCGGCATCGCCAGCCTGATCATGATGAACCTGCGCGTGGCCAGCTTCGGCTTCCTGCGCAAGCTCTGGGTCAGCTACCTGGGCCTGGCCATCGCGGGCCTGACCATCCTGCTGGGGGCCGCCGTCATGATCGAGATGGTCTACCACCTCCAGATGAACCTGTCGCTCGGGCCGGAGCTGCGCTTCATCGGCATCCCGCTCAATGCGCACGACCCCGATCACTGGTTCGGCGGCGCCTTCGTCATGTTCACGGGCCTGGGCCTGTTCGAGCTCTGTCGCCGGCACTATGTACACGAATGGGGCGCCATCCAGGAAGACATCGAGAAAGAAATCAAGCGGAGGGAAGCGCTGTGAGCGGCCAACAGAACATGAACAGCCCTTGGGCCCTGGAGCTCAAGGACCTGCGCAAGAGCTTCGGCAAGACCGAGATCATCCGCGGTATCGACCTGGCCGTGAAGCCCGGCGAGCGCGTGGCCGTGATCGGACCCAACGGCGCCGGCAAGTCCACGCTGTTCAACCTGATCAGCGGGCGTTTCGGGCCCACCAGCGGAGAGATCCTGCTGAACGGCCGACGTATCGACGGCATGAAGCCCTACGAGATCAACCGCATGGGACTGGCGCGCAGCTTCCAGATCACCAACATCTTCCCCAAGCTCAGCGTGTTCGAGAACCTGCGCTGCGCCGTGCTCTGGAGCCTGGGCTACCGCTACACCTTCTTCAAGTTCCTGGCCGATCTGGAAGACGCCAACGACCGCACCGAAGAGCTGCTGGAGATGATCCGTCTCGACAAGAAGCGCGACGTGCAGGCCATGAACCTGACCTATGCCGAACAGCGTGCGCTCGAAATCGGTGTGACCATCGCGGGCGGCGCCAGCGTGGTGCTGCTCGACGAGCCGACGGCCGGCATGAGCAAGAGCGAGACCACGCGCTTCATCAAGCTGATCCGCGAAGTCACCGAGGGCAAGACCCTGCTGACCGTGGAGCACGACATGGGCGTGGTCTTCGGCCTGGCCGACCGGATTGCCGTGGTGGTCTATGGAGAACTGCTGGCCTTCGACACACCGGAGGCGGTGCGCGCCAATGCGCGCGTGCAGGAAGCGTATCTGGGCTCGGTGGTGGCCGAGTCGCAGGCGGGAGGGCATTGACGTGACGGCACTGTTGAAAGTCGAGGGCCTGCACGCCTTCTATGGCAAGAGCCATGTGCTCCACGGCGTGCATTTCGAGGTGAATGCGGGCGAGATCGTGGCCCTGCTGGGCCGTAACGGCTCGGGCCGCTCCACCACGGCCAAAGCCGTGATGGGCATGGTGGACTGTGCCGGCAGCGTGCAATGGAAGGGCGAGGAGGTCCAGGGCCGCAAGGCTTTCGAGATCGCGCACCGTGGCATCGGCTACGTGCCCGAGAACCGCGACATCTTTCCCAAGCTCACGGTGCACCAGAACCTCATGCTGGGCGAGAAGGGCAAGGGCCGCCAGAGCCGCTGGAGCTTCGACGACATGTACGACATGTTCCCGCGCCTCAAGGAGCGCCAGCACACCGAGGCCGGCGTGCTCTCGGGCGGCGAGCAACAGATGCTGACGCTGTGCCGCACCCTCATGGGCGACCCCGACCTCATCATCATCGACGAGCCCACCGAGGGCCTGGCGCCCAAGATCGTCGAGCTGGTCGGCGAGTACCTCAAGAAGCTCAAGGACCGTGGCATCTCGGTGCTGCTGATCGAGCAGAAGCTCACCATCGCCATGGCCATCTCCGACCGGGCGCTGGTCATGGGCCACGGCAGCATTGTGTTCGAGGGCACCCCCGAAGCCTTGCGCAACGACAGCTACACCCGCAAGGAGTGGCTGGAGGTCTGAACATTGGTCGAGCGATCGGCCGCGCCTGCCCGTCGCTGTCTGAGCGGCATTCGGGCTGCACGACGACGTCGTCACAAGGGGGCCGGTCTGACAGCCGCCTGGCAGGGCTTGTCTCAGCTGTGACAAAGCGATATTGCACAGCAGCATAATGCTTTTACAATCAAAATCGAACGATCGTTCTATTTTCGAACCACCCGAGGAACGCCACCATGAGCGCTGAACACCTGGTCCGCGGCGACGTCGCCGTGATCACCCTGAACAATCCTCCCGTCAACGGCCTGGGCTACGAGACCCGCAAGGGCATCACCGAGGCACTGGCCCGGGCCAACGCCGATGCGGCCGTCAAGGCCGTGGTCATCACGGGCGCGGGCAAGGCCTTCTCCGGCGGCGCCGACATCAAGGAATTCGGTACCCCCAAGGCCCTGGCCGAGCCCAATCTGCTGAGCGTCATCCTCGCCATCGAGAACTCGACCAAGCCCGTGGTGGCGGCCGTGCACAGCGTCGCCATGGGCGGCGGCCTGGAACTGGCCCTGGGCTGCCACTACCGCATTGCTGCACCGGGCTGCAAGGTCGCGCTGCCCGAAGTCAAGCTGGGCCTGATTCCCGGTGCCGGCGGCACGCAGCGTCTGCCGCGCGCACTCGGCGTGGAAGCCGCCCTCAACATGATCGTCAGCGGCGAGCCCGTGCCGGCCGAGATGCTGGCCCAGGTGCCCGGGCAGAAGCTGTTCGACAAGATGGCCGCCTCGGCCGAATCCCTGATGGACGAAGCCTTCGCGCTGGCCCGTGAAAAGGCTGACGCGCGTCCGCTGCCCCTGGTGCGCGAGCTGCCCTGCAAGCACCCCAAGGGCGACGCCTACTTCCAGTTCGCCCGCAATATGGTGGGCGGCATGAGCAAGAACCTCCCCGCGCCGCTCAAGTGCGTGGACGCCGTGGAAGCCGCGACCAAGAAGAAGTTCGACGAGGGCCTGGCCTACGAGCGCGAGATCTTCATCAACCTGATGTGGACGCCCGAGTGCCGCGCGCTGCGCCACGTCTTCGCGGCTGAGCGCGCCGCCTCCAAGATCCCGGACGTGCCGGAAGACACGCCCAAGCGCGAGATCAAGTCCGTGGCCGTGATCGGCGCCGGCACCATGGGCGGCGGCATCACCATGAACTTCCTCAACGCCGGCATCCCCGTCAAGATGCTGGAGATGAAGCAGGACGCGCTGGACCGCGGCCTGGCCACCATCCGAAAAAACTACGAAGCCCAGGTCGGCAAGGGCAAGCTCAAGCAGGACAAGTACGAGCAGCGCATGAGCCTGCTGTCCACCACGCTGAGCTACGACGACATCAAGGACGCCGACCTCGTGATCGAAGCCGTGTTCGAGGAGATGGGCGTCAAGGAAGCGGTGTTCAAGAAGCTCGACGAGGTGATGAAGAAGGGCGCCATCCTGGCCTCCAACACCTCCACGCTGGACGTCAACAAGATCGCCTCTTTCACGAAACGTCCGCAGGACGTGGTGGGCCTGCATTTCTTCAGCCCGGCCAACGTGATGAAGCTACTCGAAGTGGTGCGTGGCGAGAAGACGGCTAAGGACGTGCTGGCCACGGTGATGGCCCTGGCCAAGACCATCAAGAAGACCGCCGTGGTCTCGGGCGTCTGCGACGGCTTCATCGGCAACCGCATGATCGAGCAGTACAGCCGCCAGGCCGGCTTCCTGCTGGAGGAGGGCTGCACGCCCGAGCAGGTGGACAAGGCGATCGAGAAGTTCGGCTTCGCCATGGGCCCCTTCCGCATGGGCGACCTCGCGGGCAACGACATCGGCTGGGCCATCCGCAAACGCCGCTACGTCGAGAAGCCGGGCATGAAGTACAGCAAGACCGCCGACCTGCTGTGCGAGCTGGGCCGCTACGGCCAGAAGACCGGCGCCGGCTGGTACGACTACAAGCCGGGCAAGCGCGACGCCATCCCCAGCCCGGTCGTGATCGAGATGATCGAGAAGCACCGCCAGGCCCAAGGCATCACCCCGCGCAAGATCAGCGACGAGGAGATCGTGCAGCGCCTGGTCTACGCCCTGGTCAACGAGGCCGCCCACATCCTGGAAGAGGGCATCGCCTCGCGCGCCAGCGACATCGACATGGTCTACCTCACGGGCTACGGCTTCCCGCTGCACCGTGGCGGCCCCATGCAGTACGCCGACACCGTGGGCCTGTTCAATGTGGTGCAGAGCATGCAGCGCTTCGCGCGCAACCCGCTGGACGACGCCCAGTTCTGGCAGCCCGCGCCGCTGCTGGCCCGGCTGGTGGCCGAGGGCAAGAGCTTCAACCAGGTGGGCTGAAGCGGGACGGCAAGCGTGATGAAACGCGCAAACATCCTGCGGCGCCTCCTGCTGGCCCTCGTGGTGCTGCTGCTGGGCCTGGCCGCCGTCGTCGCCGGCAAGACACTGCTGACGCCTTCGCGCCAGGTACCCGTGCAGGCGATCACGCCGGTGGCCGTGGATGCCGCGCAGGCCGCGGCCCGTCTGGGCGCTGCCGTGCGCTTCCGGACCATCTCCAGCGACACCGATCCCAGGCTCAGCGCGGAGGAGTTCGAGAAGTTCCATGCCTACCTAGCCCGGACCTTCCCGCGCGTGCACGCCCAGCTCCAGCGCGAAGTGGTGGGCGGTCTCTCGCTGCTCTACACCTGGCCGGGCAGCGATCCGAAAGCCGCGCCGATCGCGCTGATGGCGCACCAGGACGTGGTGCCCATCGCGCCCGGCACCGAAGGCAAGTGGCAGGTGCCGCCCTTCGCGGGCGAGGTGCGCGACGGCTACATCTGGGGCCGCGGCGCCTGGGACAACAAGGGCAACCTGATGTCGCAGATGGAAGCGATCGAGATGCTGCTGGCTGCGGGCTTCCAGCCGCGCCAGACGGTCTACCTGATCGCGGGTGCGGACGAAGAGGTGGGCGGGCGTCGTGGCGCCATGGCCATCGCAGCGCTGCTCAAATCCCGCGGTGTCTCGCTGGACTTCGTGCTCGATGAAGGCCTGCTGGTGACCGAAGGGGTGCTGGCCGGCCTGTCCCAGCCCACGGCCCTGATCGGCATCGCCGAGAAAGGCTACGCCAGCTATGTGCTCAGCGTGGACGCCACGCCCGGCCATTCCTCGATGCCGCCCAAGCACAGCGCCATCGGCATGCTGAGCGGGGCCCTGGCGCGGCTGGAAGACCAGCAGATGCCGGCCGCGATCCGCGGCGTGGCCCTGGACATGTTCGAGACCCTGGCGCCCGAGATGCAGGGCGTGAACCGGGTGCTGCTGTCCAACCTCTGGCTGTTCCGGCCGGTGGTGCAGGCCCAGCTGGAAAAGAGCCCGAGCAGCAATGCCATGCTGCGTACCACGACGGCGCTGACCATCGTGCAGGCTGGCAACAAGGAAAACGTGCTGCCCGGCCGCGCCGAGGCCGTGGTCAATTTCCGCCTGCTGCCCGGCGACGATCTGGACGAGGTGCACGACCATGTGCACCATGCCGTGGCCGATGCGCGCGTCGCCGTCGAGCCGCGCGACCAGGACAAGAACAACGAGGCCTCGCCCGTGTCCTCGATCGACAGCCCGTCCTACCGCCAGCTCGCACGCACCGTGCGCGAGACCTTTCCCGGCGCCATCGTCGCGCCGGGCCTGATGATCGCGGCCACCGACTCGCGCCATTTCACCGGCCTGTCGCGTCACATCTACCGCTTCTCGCCCGTGCGCGCCAAGCCCGAGGACCTGAGCCGCTTTCACGGCACGAACGAACGCATCTCGGTGGCCAACTACGTCGAAGCCATCCAGTTCTACCACCAGCTGCTGCGCAACACCACGCAGCCGGCCGCCCCCCACAACTGAAAGAGAGAGACCGCATCATGAGCAAAGCCGTCATCGTTTCCACCGCCCGCACCCCCCTGGCCAAGAGCTGGAAGGGCGCCTTCAACATGACCCATGGCGCCACCCTGGGTGGCCATGCGGTCAGGCACGCCATCGAGCGCGCCGGCATCGAGGCCGCCGAGGTCGACGACGTGATCATGGGCTGCGCCACGC
>JAIERT010000008.1 GCA_019746735.1 Burkholderiaceae bacterium
GCACCATGCCCTGGCACCTGCCCGAGGACCTGGCCCACTTCAAGCGCACCACGCTGGGCGCGCCCGTGATCATGGGCCGCAAGACCTGGGAATCGCTTCCCGCCCGCTTTCGCCCCCTGCCCGGCCGCACCAATGTGGTCGTGACGCGCCAGCGAGATTGGCAGGCCGAGGGCGCGCAGGTCGCGCACTCGCTGGACGAGGCGCTGAGACGCTGCGGCGAGGTGCCTGACGCCTGGATCATCGGCGGCGCCGAGATCTACGCCCAGGCCCTGCCCCTGGCCAGCACGGCCGTGGTCACCGAGATCGAGGCCGAGTTCGAGGGCGACGCCTTTGCGCCACAATTCGGCCCCGGCTGGCAGGAAGTCCAGCGCGAGGCCCACGTCTCGGCCAACGGCCTGAAGTTCAGCTTTGTCACTTACACGAACACACAAGGAACCTGATATGTCCTCCGGCGGCTTTCACGTCCACGGCCCGCACGACCACGAACTCGAACACGCCACGCATGCCGCGGCCCACGGCGAGCATGGCAACGGCATGACCAACCAGATCGCCATGTTCACGGCCATCATCGCCACAGTCGGCGCCATCTTTGCCTACATGGGCGGCGCGACCCAGGCTAATGCCGGCCTGTACAAGAACAATGCGGCGCTCAAGAAGACCGAGGCTGCCAACCAGTGGAACTACTTCCAGGCCAAGAGCACCAAGCAGTCCCTGGCCGAGGTCTCGCGCGACCTGACAGGCAGGGAAGCCGAGCGCGAAAAATACCAGGCCAAGATCGACCGCTACGAAAAGGAAAAAGGCGAGATCAAGCTCGTGGCCGAGAAGCTCGAAGCCGAGGCGACCGAATGGGACAAGAAGAGCGATGAGCAGATCCATCTGCACCACCGCTGGGCCCAGGCCACCACGGTGCTGCAGGTCGCGATTGCCATGGCGGCCATCGCCCTTCTGACGCGCAAGAAATGGCTCGAATACGCCATGTTCGCTGGGGGCACGATCGGCGTGGCCATCGGCGGGCTGGCCCTGTTCCACATCTGAGGCCACCTCGATGAAGCTCGCCACCTGGAACGTCAACTCGCTCAATGTGCGGCTGCCGCAGGTGCTGGACTGGCTGGCTGCCAACCCGGTCGATGTGCTGGCCCTGCAGGAGCTCAAGCTCACCGACGACAAGTTTCCCTTCCAGGACTTCGCCGCCGCGGGCTACCTGGCCGAGAGCTTCGGCCAGAAGACCTACAACGGCGTGGCTCTGCTGTCCCGTGCGCCGCTGCAAGCGGTGGTGCGCAACATCCCGGGTTTCGAGGATGAGATGGCGCGTGTGATCAGCGCCACGGTCAACGGCGTGCGCGTGATCGGCGCCTACTTCCCCAACGGGCAGGAGCCGGGCTCGGACAAGTTCGCCTACAAGATGCGCTGGCTAGCCGCCTTGCGTGAATGGGTCCGCGGCGAACTGGTGCAGCACCCGCGGCTGGTGCTCATGGGCGACTACAACATCACCTTCGACGACCTTGACGTCTGGGACCCCGTGGGTCTGAAAGAAACCATCCACTGCACGACGGAGGAACGTACGCACCTCCAGGCCCTGATCGCCCTGGGCCTGCATGACAGTGTGCGTCTCTTTCCGCAGCCCGAGCGCAACTACTCCTGGTGGGACTACCGCAACATGGCCTTCCGCCGCAAGCAGGGCCTGCGTATCGACCACATCCTGATCAGCGATGCGCTCAAGGCCGTCGCCACCGCCTGCGCTGTGGACCCCACGCCACGCAAGAACGAACGCCCCAGCGACCACGCCCCTGTGGTGCTGGAACTGCAGCTGTAAAGCCACCGGGCGCGCCACATGTCCACGCTGGCCTACGCCCTCTTTCCCACACCCCTGGGCTTTTGCGGCATCGCCTGGAACGACCGTGCACTGACCTGTGTTCAGTTGCCCGAAGTCGATGAAGCGGCCACGCGCCAGCGCATGGCGCGCCGTTTTCCCGAACTCACCGAAGGTCAGCCGCTGCCCTTTGTACAGCAAGCCATCGCCGCCATCACGGCCCTGCTCGAAGGTCATCCACCCGAGCCGCGTGATCTCACCCACCTGCCCCTGGACATGGAAGGCGTGCCGCCTTTCCACCAGCGTGTCTACGAACTCACACGACGCATCCCGCCCGGCGAGACCCTGACCTATGGTGACGTGGCGCAACGCCTCGGCGAGCCGGGCGCAGCCCGCGCCGTGGGCCAGGCCCTGGGCGCCAACCCGTTTGCTCCGGTTGTACCCTGCCACCGCGTACTCGGCGCACAGACCGGGACCGGCGGCTTCTCGGCCCACGGCGGGCTGCAGACCAAGCTGAAGATGCTGGAGATCGAGGGCGCGCGCTTCGGCGGCCCCGGCCTCTTCGAATGAGCCAAACTTCCCCTTCCTGTATTCGTTGGGAGACGCCTTG
Organism: Burkholderiaceae bacterium; assembly: GCA_019746735.1. Lineage (GTDB taxonomy): Bacteria > Pseudomonadota > Gammaproteobacteria > Burkholderiales > Burkholderiaceae_C > Hylemonella. Next base: position 2,421 of record JAIERT010000008.1, read on the forward strand.
GAACGGGCTACGCCCGGCCACTGGCGTCGCTCCCCAGTGGGGGCTGAGGGCCGCGGCTCCAAGCCTGCCTGCGCAGGCTTGGACGAACCCGAAGAGCCGGAGTCTCCAACGACGGCGCCGGGCGGCCAGAGGCCGCTTCGGGGGGCGTCTACTCTTCCAGCCCCAGTTCCTGGATCTTGCGCGTGATGGTGTTGCGGCCAATGCCCAGTTTGTGGGCAGCCTCGATGCGGCGGCCACGCGTGTTGTCGAGTGCGGTCAGGATCAGCTTGCGCTCGAAACGGCGGGTCAATTCGTCCCAGACATCCATGCGGCCGCTGAGCAGAAGGCTCATGGCCTCGGCCTGCAGGCCGCTCTCCCAGTCGGTTGCCGCGGCCGGAGCCACGCCACCGGACGCGGCTGACAGGGGGTCCACCGCCCCACCCACAGGCACGGGGGCCGCGGCGACCGGGGCGGCAGCACTCTCGCCTACCGCCAAACCGATCTCGGGCGGCAGATCCTTGGGTTCGATCACCTGGGCCGGCGCCATGACGGTGAGCCAGTGGCAGACGTTCTCGAGCTGGCGCACGTTACCAGGGAAGCTGAAGCGGCCGAGTTTTTCCAGCGCGGCGTCCGAGATGCGCTTGGGCTCGACGCCGAGCTGGCGTGCACTCTGCTGCAGGAAGTGGCGCGCCAGCATGGCGATGTCCTCACGCCGCTCACGCAGGGCCGGCAGGCGCAGGCGGATCACGTTGAGGCGGTGGAACAGGTCTTCGCGGAACACGCCTTCCTTGACGCGCTGCTCCAGGTCCTGGTGGGTGGCGGCGATCACGCGCACATTGGCCTTGACGGCGCTGTGACCACCCACGCGGTAGAAGTGGCCGTCCGACAGCACACGCAGCAGGCGTGTCTGCAGGTCGAAGGGCATGTCGCCGATTTCGTCGAGGAAGAGCGTGCCGCCCTCGGCCTGCTCGAAACGGCCGCGGCGCATGGTCTGCGCACCCGTGAAGGCGCCGCGCTCGTGACCGAAGAGCTCGCTCTCGAGCAGATCCTTGGGAATCGCCGCGGTGTTGATGGCCACGAAGGGACCGTTGGCGCGCGGCGAGTGCTTGTGCAGCGCACGCGCCACCAGCTCCTTGCCCGAGCCGGACTCGCCCGTGATCAGCACCGTGACATTGCTCTGCGAGAGCCGGCCGATGGCGCGGAACACATCCTGCATGGCGGGCGCCTGGCCCAGCATTTCGGGCGCGGCGGTGATGCTCTCCTGCGCCACCTCTTCGCGCTGGCTCTCGTCCACGGCGCGACGGATCAGCTCGACGGCCTTGGGCAGGTCAAAGGGCTTGGGCAGGTATTCGAAGGCGCCGCCCTGGAAGGCCGAGACGGCACTGTCCAGATCGGAGAAGGCCGTCATGATGATCACGGGCAGGCCCGGGTGGCGGGCCTTGACCTTTTCCAGCAGCTCCAGACCGGAACCCCCGGGCATGCGGATATCGCTCACCAGGACCTGGGGGCCCTCGCCTTCTTCATCGAGCGCGGCCAGGACTTCCCGGGGATTGATGAAGCTGCGCGTGGGCATCTGCTCGCGCTGCAGGGCCTTCTCCAGCACGAAGCGTATGGACTGGTCATCATCGGCGATCCAAATCGGCTTCATGTCGGCTACACCCTTTGCTCAAGCCGCCTGGTTCACGGCAGCGGTATCAATATTTTGAAATCGGTCCGGCCCGGCTCGCTATCGCACTCGATCAGGCCGTGGTGCTGCTGGACAAAGGTTTGCGCCAGCGTCAGTCCCAGGCCGGAACCGCCTTCCCTTCCCGACACCAGGGGGAAAAAGATGCGGTCCTTGATCGAATCCGGCACGCCGGGCCCGTTGTCGATGACATGCAATTCCAGTGCCAGCTTGTAGCGCTGCTTGCCGAAAGTGGTCTGACGAGCGATCCGTGTGCGGAAGGTCAGCCGGCCATCGCCAGCGGCAATGCGCTCATGCAAGGCCTGGCAGGCGTTGTGGGCGATGTTGAGCACGGCCTGGATCAGCTGCTCGCGGTCACCACGGAATTCGGGGATGGACGTGTCGTAGTCGCGCACCACGCGCAGGCCCCTGGGAAATTCGGCCAGGATCAGCGAACGCACGCGTTCGCAGACCTCGTGGATGTTGACGTCGCCCACCACATGCGGGCGACGGTGTGGCGCCAGCAGCCGGTCGACCAGGGTCTGCAGGCGATCGGCCTCGTGGATGATGACGCGCGTGTATTCGATGAGCTGGCCCTCGATCTCCATCTCCAGCAGCTGGGCCGCGCCACGGATGCCACCCAGGGGATTCTTGATCTCGTGCGCCAGGTTGCGGATCAGTTCCTTGTTGGCCTGCGCCTGGTCGAGCAGACGCTCCTCGCGTTCCTGCCGTGCCTGCTGCTCCAGCGGCAGCATCTCGACCAGGACGTCGCCCGGCTGGTCGGTCTGGGTCAGGATGACGTGGACCGGCAGCGGATCACGCCCGGGCCGCTTGAGCCAGGCGTCGTAGCGCAGGGCTGCGAACTCGTTGGCGCGCAGCCCTCCCAGTGCCTGCAGCAGGACCTGGGGCTCGGTGTAATGTTCGGGGAGCTGGGACTCCTCGATGCTGCGCCGGGACATGCCCAGCGCATCTTCGAGCGCCGCATTCGCGTAGACCACGGCGCCGTCGTCATGCACGACGGCCACGAGCGTGGCCAGAAGGTCAAAGGGCTGGAAGCGGCCGGAAAGGGAATCAGACGGTTTCAAGCCGCCTATTTTGACTCAGAAGCAGCGGCCGTCGGCAGACGGTCGAGTTCGCGCTTGAGGCCGGAGAGATCGCTCTCGTTGCGCTCGATGCTGGACTTGAGATCCGCCACGCGATCCAGGTACTTCTGGTGGTTGCGGAATTCGGGGCCCATCTTCTCGGGCTCGCCATTGTTGTATTCCTTGAGCAGATCGGCCTGGCGAGCCTCGGCCTTGCGCAGTTCGGCTTCCAGGATCATGCGCGCGTCCGCATCGCGCTGGCGCTGGCGCTCGGCTTCCAGATTGGCGACGGCCTGGCTGGTGGCCGCCAGGCGCACGTTCTCCACCGGACGGGGGCGCTGCACCACGGTGACATTGCCGCCTTCGACCAGCTTGCAGCCCTTCTGTCCGGGCGGGACAGTGTTGGTGTACTCATTGCCGCAACGGTAGATACGGTTGCCCTGGGCCTGGGCCAAACTCACAAAACCTAGGTTTGCTACGAAAAGCGTAGCTGTCAACGACATCAGATAGGTCTTCTTCATGGTGGTCTCCGCGCATCGCGATGCAGGGGCGGTCTGTCAGTATCCTCATTTTCGACCGGAATTCAAACCCCCTGGAGTGTCCGGAAATGAAAAAGGACGGCCGAAGCCGTCCTTTTTTTGCGACAGGCTGTAACGATGTACAGCCTGCAGCCTCCGATCAGAGGGAGTAGTACATGTCGTACTCGACCGGGTGCGGTGCCATGCGGAAGCGCGTGACTTCGCCCATCTTGAGCTCGATGTAGGCGTCGAGCATGGAGTCGGTGAACACGCCACCCTTGGTCAGGAAGGCGCGGTCCTTGTCCAGGTACTCGAGGGCCTGATCCAGGCTGTGACAGACGGTCGGCACCAGCTTGTCCTCTTCCGGGGGCAGGTGGTACAGGTCCTTGGTGGCAGCCTCGCCCGGGTGGATCTTGTTTTCCACGCCGTCCAGACCGGCCATCAGCAGGGCCGAGAAGCACAGGTAGGGGTTGGCCGACGGATCGGGGAAACGCGCCTCGATGCGGCGACCCTTGGGGTTGGCCACGAAGGGGATGCGGATCGAAGCGGAGCGGTTGCGCGAGCTGTAGGCCAGCTTCACCGGGGCCTCGAAGCCAGGCACCAGGCGCTTGTAGCTGTTGGTGCCGGGGTTGGTGATGGCGTTGAGGGCACGGGCGTGCTTGATGATGCCGCCGATGTAGTACAGGGCGAAATCGCTCAGGCCGGCGTAGCCGTCACCGGCGAACAGGTTCTTGCCGTCCTTCCAGACCGACTGGTGCACATGCATGCCGGAGCCGTTGTCGCCGGCGTAGGGCTTGGGCATGAAGGTGGCGGTCTTGCCGTAGGCGTTGGCCACGTTCCAGACCACGTACTTCAGTACCTGGGTCCAGTCGGCGCGCTGCACCAGGGTGCTGAACTTGGTGCCGATCTCGTTCTGGCCCGCACCCGCCACTTCGTGGTGGAACACTTCGACCGGAATGCCCAGGGACTCGAGGATCAGGGCCATCTCGGCGCGCATGTCCTGCGTGCTGTCGACCGGCGGCACGGGGAAGTAGCCGCCCTTGGTGGTGGGACGGTGGCCGCGGTTGCCGCCTTCGAGCTGCTTGCCGCTGTTCCAGGGCGCTTCGTACTCTTCGATGGCGAACATCACGTTGCCGGGCTCGTTGCTCCAGCGCACGCCGTCGAAGATGAAGAATTCGGGCTCGGGACCGAAGTAGGCGGTGTCGCCGATGCCGGAGGCCTTCAGGTAGGCCTCGGCACGCTTGGCGATGGAGCGCGGATCGCGGTCGTAGGACTTGCCATCGCTGGGCTCGACCACATCACACTGCAGGAACATCGTGGTCTCTTCGAAGAAGGGGTCGATGTTGGCGGTGTTGGGGTCGGGCATGAGTTGCATGTCCGAAGCTTCGATGCCCTTCCAGCCGGCGATCGAGGAACCGTCAAAGGCATGGCCCGACGTGAACTTGTCTTCGTCGAAGTGGGAAATCGGCACGGTGACGTGCTGCTCTTTGCCACGGGTGTCGGTGAAGCGGAAGTCGACGAACTTGACTTCGTTTTCCTTCACCATCTTCATCACGTCTGCGACGGTCTTGGCCATCTGGAACTCCTGGTTGGAAGGGTTGTTGAAAGTTACGCAGGCACCTGAATGCAGTTTCTGTGCCAATCCGGTTCATGCCGGTCGCGAGCGAAAGGCGCATTTTGCCTTGAGTTTGCGCGACTTGCGGGCCGACCGTATGCACCAAAGCAGAAAGATCTGCCGCATGAGATTCATTTTGGTGCAAAAAGAGTGCACCAAAATGGGAATCTACATAATTCGCACCATTTCGGGGCCCAACTTGGCGCCCTGCACCCTCAAGCCCGCCAGCAGATCGGCATAGGCCGGGGCGACCTGCGTGTCCGGGCCTTTCACACCGAGCTCGATATGGCGGCCATGCTGCGGGTGATCCACGCTGGGCAGGCTGAAGACCTTGACCCCGGCATGCCGGGCCTCGACGGCCTCCATCAAGGGCGTGAGTGCCGCTTCCATCGCGCCATAGACGATGACCGACTGCTCGCGCCAGGCACCGCGCCGGAAAAGATGGGCGTAGTGCGTGTCCAGCACCCATTCGATCATCGGCCAGGCCATGACGGGGAAGCCTGGCACGAAGTGCACCGCACCACGCCCGCCGGGCGCAGGACAGCTGAAGCCCGGAATCTTGTTGTAGGGATTGGGAATGATGTGGGCATCCTGCGGGAAGACGCCCATGTTGAGCCGGTGCACGTTGTCGGCGCGATCCGGCTCGTAGGGCAGCCCCTGCTCGCGCGCCACATCCTGCATGCGCTCGCGGATCAGCGCTTCGGCCTGCGGGTGCAGCGCCAGCGGGACATCCAGGGCGCGTGCGGCGCACTGGCGCGTGTGGTCATCGGGCGTCGCGCCGATGCCACCGCAGGAAAACACCACATCGCCCGCGGCAAAGGCACGCTGCAGCGCGGCGGTGATGCGCTGCGGATCGTCGCCCACATAGTCGGCATAGGCCAGTTGCAGGCCGCGCGCCGACAGCAGTTCGATCACCTTGGGCAGGTGCTTGTCGGCACGCTTGCCCGAGAGGATTTCGTCGCCGATGATGATCAGCCCGAAGGCCGTCTGGGGATCAGGCATGGGGTGGCGTGCTGACGTCTGCCTCCGGCTCGGGCAGGACACGGACCGGTGCGGCCAGCGGCTCCTGACGCAGCGCGGCGAGCGCGGCCAGGCCGTAGTGCGTGAACCAGAGCGAGGCAAAGATGAAAACGAAGGTGTAGATCCAGATCGCCAGCGGTACGAGCAGCGGCGCCAGCACGACGGCCATGGCGCCGACGGCCCAGATCAGGCCCGGGGCCGCGCCCATGTAGCCGGCCACCACGCCGATCGCCAGCAGGGGGTAGCGGTGGCGCTGCATCAGCTGCTCCCGCTCGGCACGGCTGGCATGCAGGGCCAGGGTGTCATAGACCATCACCCGCGAGGTGAGCCAGCCCCAGATCAGCGGCGGCAGCACGATCACCAGCGGGGGAATCAGCCACAGCGGCAGGCTCAGCACCAGGGCCAGCAAGGCCAGCAGGGCCGAGCCCAGGCTCTGGCCCACGCTGCCCCAGAAGCTGCCGCCCTGCTCCTCGGCCAGCTGCGGGAAGCGGCGCGCCGCCACCCGCTTGACGACCGCGGGCGTCACCAGCCAGGCGACGGCCAGCAGGGACAGCAGGATGACCAGCGGCAGCACCAGCATGATGAGCAGCAGGGGATCGAGCACGGTGCGCAGATGGCCCAGGGACACGCTCTCCAGCCAGCGGTACAGGCTGTCGAGCAGCGCCCAGTCGCTGAGCCAGCTGCGCAGGCTGACCAGGGCATCGTCCCAGAACAGCCAGAACAGGCCGGCAGTCAGCGACACCACCAGCACCAGCGGCAGCAGGGACAGCAGGATCACACGCGGCTGCAGGCAGTAGGCCAGCGCACGCCAGAAGGAATCGAGAAGAAGACCCATGCCGGCAAGCATACCCTGAGGTGCGCTGTCGCCCGCCGTCAGGCGCGCCCGGCCAGGCGCTTCAGGCCCAGCCACTGCTGGGCCCAGAAGCCGCGCCCGTAATCGCGCCCCTGTTCCACTTGGTCGCGGATGCCGGTCGGGTCGTAACGCTGCTCGAAGTTGGCACTGCCGAACAGCATGTCCCACCAGGGCAGCAGCACGCCGAAGTTGCAGCCCCCGAGCGTCATGCCGGGCGTCTCATGCCCGATCCCGATGCTGTGATGACGCCGGTGAAAGCGCGGGCTGACCCACAGCCTTTCGCCCCAGCGGCCGAACCACAGCCGCAGATTGGCATGCTGGAAGCTTTCGCTGAGCTGGGTGATGACCACGATGGCCACGAACTGGCCCGGCGCGACCCCGATGAGCTGCGCCAGCGTGACCAGTAGCAGGTCGCGGATCAGGTCGTCGAGCAGGTGGTTGCGGTTGTCGCTCCACATCGTCATCTGGCGCTGCGAATGGTGCAGCGCGTGCAGGCGCCACCACCATTCGAAGCTGTGCTGACCGCGATGCAGCCAGTAGTCGAAGAAATCCATGACGACCAGATAGATCAGCAGGCTGACCAGCGGCAGGTCGGTGACCCCGGGCCAGAGGTGGTCGAGATGGAAGGTGGGCAGGCCCAGCACGCGCAACTGGCCGATCAGGTCGTCGAGCAGCGGCATCAGGGTGAAAAACAGGATCAGCCGGACCAGGCCCAGACGGTGGATCAGGGTGTAGATCACGTCGACGCGGATGGCGGCGCGGTCGCGCACGGGCTCCACCGGGCGCCAACGCTGCAGGGGGGCGATGATGGCCAGCATCACCACCAGCTGCAGCAGGCCGACCAGCAGCCAGCCCGTGCCGCTGTGCGCATCCTCCAGGCGGTTGCCCAGCCCCAGGGCAAACACCAGAGGCTGCACCAGGGTCTCGAACAGCCACTGGTGCACCTCATCAAAGGCATTGACGAGCAGGTCCATGCGTGATTATTTCCCGACGCCGCCGCGCTGCGTGATCCAGCCCCGGTAGTCCGGATGCTCGCGCAGGGTACGGAAGCAGAAGCCGCGCGCCTTCAGGCCCTGGATCAGCGGCTCGAGCACCGCGGGCGCCCAGGGGTCCTGGCGCGACCAGATGCCCAGATGCGCCATCAACACATCGCCCGGCCGGATATCGCGCAGCGCGCGCTGCAGAAGCTGCGCATTGGGATAGCGATCGCTGGGCAACTCATCGCCCAGAAAACCGGCCGGCGCCCACCCCACGTGCAGGTAGCCGCAGGCGCGGGCTGCGGCCAGCAGGGCGGGTGAAGTCTTGCCCCCGGGGGCACGGTACAGAGGCAGCGGTGTGCGTCCCGTGTGCTGCCGCAGCCGCTCGCTCGCGGCCTTGATCTCGTCGCAGTACTGGGCGGCGGTCCAGACCCGGTCCTGGCCGGCCTGGGGGCCGGCCGAAGCGCGCACGCGGAACTGCACGCTGCCGTCGGGCTGCGGCAGATCGGCGCGCCAGTAGACATGGTCCAGGGTGTGGGAGGCGAACTCGTGCCCTTCCGCGGCCCGCGCGCGCCACCAGGGCGCCCAATGCGTGCCCAGGCTGCCATCGCCGACCCGGGTGCGCTCATCGGCAGCGAAGAAGGTCGCACGCACCTCCTCGCGGCGCAACACCTCGGCCACCAGATCGGCCACACCCATGTGGCCGGTGTCGAAGGTCAGGTAGACCGGCTTGGCACAGTCCTGTGCCCGCACCGCACCACCGGCCAGCACCAATGCCAGCAGGAGCAGGCCGAATCTACTGACGCGGCGCATGGTCCAGCGTCCAGACCCCATGCGGGGATTTGCCCACGCGCACCTGGCGCACGACCTGGCGCGTGGTGGTATCGATCACGCTGAGCCGCTGCGCCCAGCGCGACGTGACCAGGATGTAGCGACCATCGGCGGTCAGGTCCATGCAGTCCGGCCCCCCGGGGCCGGGGTACTGGTCCACGACGCTCATGGTCTTGAAATCGATCTTGCTGATGGTGTTGGCCACGCGGTTGCTGACCAGCACGTGCTGGCGATCGCCGATGGCACGGAAAGCATGCGCCCCCTTGCCCGTGGGGATGAGCTGCACCGAAGCCGGCACCGGCATGGCCAGATCGAACACCTCCACGCTGTCGCTGCCGGTCAGGCCGACCAGCAGGAAGCGGTCGTCCGGCGTGCCGAAGACATCTGCCGGCATGGGGCCAGTCTTGACGCGCCAGAGCTGGCGCTGGGTGGCCAGGTCGAAAGCCACCAGCTCGTCGCTGTCCTGCATGGTCACGAAAGCGGTCGTGCTCCTGCTGTCGATCCAGATGTGGCTGGGCGTGCGACTCGTGGGGATGCGTTTGGCCAGCGTCAGGTCCTGGCCGTTCCAGCGGTAGATGTCGACATGGTTGAGCCGGTTGGCCGCAGTCACGAACCACTGCATGTCGGGCGAAAAACGCAGATGGTAAGGGTCGAGGATGCCGCGCACCGTGCGCTGGACCTCGGCCGTGCGCGGGTCGACAAAGGTCAGGCTGTCGCTGAAGGCGTTGGCGATGATCAGCGACTTCTCGTCCGGCGTCAGGTAGAGGTGGTGTGGCTCCTTGCCGGTGTGAAAGCGCTTGATCTCCTTCCAGCTCACGGGATCGATCACGCTGACGTCGGCGTCCTTGGAGTTGAGCACGAAGACCGGCGCCGGTTGCCGCTGCGCATGGGCAGTGGCGGCCATCAGGGCCAGCAGGGCGAGACAGACGCGGAAAAAGGACAGGCGCATGAAGGACTGGGGGTAAGGGAGCGGCTAGTGTAGCGGCCACCAGCGACCCGACAGGCGCCGGGACTTGCGCCAGCGCAAGGGCTACGCTCAGACGCCCAGCAGGGCCAGATCCGCCGCCTGCAGCCAGCGCCACTGGCCCACGGCCAGATCCGCCGGCAACCGCAGCCCGCCGATTTGCGACCGGTGCAGTGCCTCGACCCGGTTGCCCGCCGCCGCCACCATGCGCTTGACCTGGTGGTACTTGCCGCCGGTCAGCGTCAGCCGCAGGTGCTGGGGATCGTCGAGCTCACAGGCTGCGGCACGCACCGGGCGCGGATCGTCGTCCAGCACCACCCCGGCCAGCAACCTGGCGCAAAGAACGGCGTCGGCCGGGTGTTTGAGTGTGACTTCGTAAACCTTGGGGACATCGTGCTTGGGTGAGGCCAGACGATGGATGAGCTGACCGTCATCGGTCAGCAGCAGCAGCCCTGTGGTGTCCTGGTCCAGGCGACCGATGGCTTGCACGCCCTGTACCGCCCCCTTGTTGGGGCGTTGACGCAAGGGCGCGGGCAGCAGGGTGTAGACGCTGGGCCAGGCCGAGGGCTTCTGTGAGCACTCGATGCCGGCCGGCTTGTGCAGCATGATGCACGCACGAACGTGGCACACCCAGTCCAGGCCCTGCACGCGCAGGCCCAGCCCCTCGGGCTCGAACTCGGTGCCGGCATCGGTGCAAGGCAGCCACCCACCGTTGGTCGCGGAGCGCACCAGCACATGACCTTGCTGGATCAGCCCGGCACAGACCCGGCGTGTGCCAAAACCCTGGGCGTAAAGAATGTCCTGCAGCTGCATGGTGTGTTGTTCTTGCGCCGCCTTATCCAGGACGGCCTCCCATGAATATGGGGTGAGCGTGGCGGATCGGCCGCTTTTGACTGCAATCAGGCAGGTATTCCGTGCAAAAGTTCATCCCAAAGCCCCTTCGGCATGCTCCAACTTCACCGTTTTTGTTCAGTATTGGGGCCAAGAACCTTACACTTTTTACAAACGACAAAGTGCTACTTATGAACGGGTACACAGGGTGGATGATAGTCGCAGGCCTCATGGCTGTGAGCGGCGCACTGGGTGCGTACGCCTACGCCATGCACCTCAAGAGGCAGGACCTGGCCAAGCGGCGCATCCCGCGCAAATGGCCGTTGGCCGTGCGTGCCATGGCCAACAGCCGCGAGAAGCTGGTCTGGCGCTGGATGATGCGCGCCTTCTCGGACCACCACGTCATGATCAAGCTGCCGGTGACACGCTTCACCATGCCGCAGGTCAAGGAAGAGGGGCAGCACTGGTTCCAGATCCTCAGCGGCGTGTACTGCACCTTCACGGTCTGCAATGCCGACGGTCACGTGATCGGCTGCGTCGATGTGCCGGGACCGCAGGGCCTGTCCCTGAGCAACCAGACCCTCAAGCACACCCTGCTCTCGCAATGCAACGTCCGCTACTGGGTGGTCGATCCCGAGCACCTGCCCAGCCTGAGTACCATCCGCGCCGCCTTCCTGGGCGAACAGGCCGTCCTCAAAGAAGAACTTGAGCGTGTGCGCACCGAGACCGAGTTCAACCAGACGCGCGCCAATCTCAAGGCCGCGCTTTCTCGCCAGCGCAACGCACAACCCAGCGACTTCGCCCGCCTGGACGCCCTGCTCTCGGCCGATCCGCACAGCCACGAGGCCTACGAGAGCCACCTCTCCACGACCTGGAAGCACGACTCCTTCGTGGCACCGCTCGACAGCCGCTCGGGCGAGCTGCGCTGAGCAACAGTCAGAAAAAAAGCCGGCCGACGAGGCACGGCTTCTTCTCCCGCAATCCACGGACGCCTCAGAACTTGTAGTTCGCAGTCAGCAGCACATTGCGGCGTGCCCCGTAGCCGCAGTCCTGTCCTACACCGCGGCACCAGGAGACATATTCCTCGTCCTCGAGGTTCTGGATGTTGAGGCGATAGGACCAGGGCCCGGTGGTGTAACCCACCATCGCGTCGAACAGGGTCACCGACGGCACGACAGGGTTCCCGTTGGCACCGGTCACGTCCCCGATGTAACGACCGCCCAGGCCGACACGCCAGCCTCCGGCCAGGTAGTACTGCGCCCAGAGCGATGCGGCCTCCTCGGCCACCGAGCTCAGGCGGGTCTTGTTTGCGTCGTTGATGGCGCTCATCCGGGTGTAGTTACCGTGGAGTTCCAGCGACTTGATGCGGTGCTTGGCTTCGATTTCCCAGCCCTCGATGACGGCACCCAACTGCTCCACACCCCCCGGCGTCGCACCTGCCACCACGCGGTTGGTCTGCTTGATGTCAAAAGCAGCAACCGCCACCGAGGTGTTGCCCGAATGTTGATTCATTTCCAAACCTGAGCCATTTCTAACCGGATTCACGTCCAAATCTGAGCCACGTTATCCACCTATCC
>JAIERT010000171.1 GCA_019746735.1 Burkholderiaceae bacterium
CCCTTGTAGTCGATGCCGTACTCGGTGTTGTCGTAGCCGATGCGCTTGATGGTGTCGCGCGCGACCTGGATGTAGTCCACGTGCGCGTTGGTCGTGATTTCGCCGGCCAGCACGACCAGACCCGTGTTGGTCAGGGTCTCGGCGGCCACGCGGCTGCGCGGGTCCTGCTTGAAGATCGCGTCGAGGATCGCGTCGGAAATCTGGTCCGCCACCTTGTCGGGATGGCCTTCGGACACGGACTCGGAGGTGAAGAGGTAATCGTTCGCCATTGAATAAACTCCAAAAGTTGGTATCAGGCGCGTTGCCTGGCTGGGAGCTTCGGCGAACGCTTTAGCAGAGATGTCACGAATGACGGCACAATTCATCCCTTTCGGGGGTGGCCTGTGCCTGTCGCCCTGCAAGTAGTTCCATAACTCAGCGACCCGCGCATTTTAGCCCAATGATTCTCCTGTTTCGTGTCCTGTCCTGGCTGCCCTTGTGGTTCATGCATGGCCTGGGCTGGGCACTGGGCTGGCTGGTGTTTGCCTTGTCGCCGACTTACCGGCGACGTTTCCAGGCCAACTGTCAGCAGGCTGGTCTGAGTTGGCCACTCTGCCGCGGCGCCGTAGGACAGGCGGGCCAGCTGGTGGCCGAGCTGCCGCGCCTGTGGTTCGGCCGCCCCGTGCCCGTGGAATGGACCGGCGGCGAGCATGTGCTGCAGGCGCTGGCGGCCGGGCGCGGCATCATTTTCCTGACCCCGCACATGGGCAGCTTCGAGGTCACGGCCCAGGACTATGCGGAGCGCTTTGGCCACACCCAGCCCATCACCGTGCTCTATCGCCCTTCGCGTCAGCCCTTGCTGCGCGAACTCGTGGCCACGGCGCGGCAGCGGCTACGTCTGCAGACGGCGCCGACCACGCTGGCCGGTGTCAAGCAGATGATCAAGGCCTTGCGCGCCGGCCAGTCCGTGGGCCTACTGCCTGACCAGGTGCCGCCCCAGGGCCTGGGGGTCTGGGCGCCCTTCTTCGGCCGTGAGGCCTACACCATGACGCTCTCGGCCCGCCTCGCGCAGCAGACCGGTGCGGCCGTGTTGCTGGTCTGGGGCGAGCGCCTGTCCTGGGGGCGGGGCTATCGGGTGCATACCGAGCCGCTCGGCGCCGAACTTCCGGCCGACCCGGTGGCGGCGGCGACCGTGATCAACCAGGCCATGGAGCGCCTGATCGTCACGCAGCCCGGCCAGTACCTCTGGGGTTACGCACGCTACAAGCAGCCGCGCGAGGACAAGTTCTGATGCAGCACCCGGGCGTCCTGTTCATGCGTCTGATCGCCCCCCTGCCTTTGAGCTGGGTGCGTGGCCTGGGCACGCTGGTGGGCTGGGTGCTGTATGTCTTGGCCGTGCCCCGCCGGCGCGTGGTCATGGCCAATCTGGCCCTGTGTTTTCCGCAGCAGCCCCTGGCCGTGCGCAAGCGCTGGGCGCGTGAGTGTTTCGTCTACTTCGCCCAGGCCTGGTTCGACCGCTCCTGGCTCTGGAATGGTCCGGTCGAGGGCTTGCGGCGTCGTCTGCGCATCGTGGGGGCTGTCGAGGAACTGCAAGGCGAGACGCCGACCGTGATCTTCGCGCCGCATTTCCTGGGCCTGGACGCCGCGGGCACGGCCATCAACGACCAGATCCGCCGGCCCATGGTCAGCATCTACACGCCGCAGCGCAGCCAGGCCGTGGACCAGTGGCTGCACGATGGCCGGCGGCGCTTCGGCAATCTGCAGCTGTTCTACCGCGACCAGGGGGTCAAGGGCATCGTGACTGCCTTGCGCGAAGGCGCCTTGCTCTATTTGCTGTCGGACATGAACTTCGGGCCCGAGGAGTCCATCTTCGTACCCTTCTACGGTGTGCCGGCCGCTACCGTGCCCTCCCTGCCGCGCTTCGCCCGTCTGGGCCGAGCCAAGGTAGTGCCGGTGACGGCGCGCATCACGCCCACGGGCTACGACATCGAGGTGCATCCGGCCTGGAAGGACTACCCGGGTGCCGACGTGGAGGCCGACACGGCCTACATGAACCGCTGGCTCGAAGGCGTGATCAACACCATGCCTTCGCAGTACTACTGGGTGCACAAGCGCTTCAAGACCCGGCCGCCGGGTGAGCCGCCGGTCTATTGAGCCAGAAACCTCCGCAGCGAGGCGATGACCCGCTGCGGCTGCTCGTGCACGATCCAGTGCGTGGCCTCGGGCACGCGTTCCAGCGTGAGCTGTGGGATGTAGTCGTCCAGACCCTCGATGAGCTCGGGCGGCAGGGCCGTGTCGCCCAGGCCCCAGAGCACCAAGGTGGGTACGGCAATCGTCAGCATCTCGCGCGGCAGCTCGATCTGGCTGGCCGCGGGATCGTCCGGCCGTGGGGGGCGCAGCGGTGAGGCGCGGTAGTAGTTGAGGCCGCCGGTGAGGCCCTGGTCCCAGACGGCGCGGTAGCGGGCCTTGACGTCCTCGGTCAGCCAGCCATGAGCACCCGGACCCGCGCCCATGTTGAGGAAGAAGTCCCAGAGCCGGCGGTAATCGTTCTCGGCCAGCAGCTGCTCCGCATCGGGCCGGATCAGGAAATTCATGTAGGCGCTGGCGGCCTGCTGTTTCGGGTTGCCCTTGAGCTCGCGCAGAAAGGTGCCCGGATGGGGTGAGTTGATGATGGCCAGGCGCTGCATCCGCTGTGGCTGCTGATTGGCCAGGTTCCAGGCCACGGCACCGCCCCAGTCGTGGGCGACCAGGCAGGCCAGGGGCCGGTCCGGCGATTCAATGGCGATCAGGGCGGCGAGATCCTGCACCAGATGCTTGACCCGGTAGGCCGCCGGCTCGCTCGGGGCGCTCGACAGCTCATAGCCGCGCAGATTGGGCGCCACGCAGCGGTAGCCGCCGTGCTCGGGCCGGGCGAAATGGGCCAGCAGTTCGTCCCAGACAAAGGCCGCTTCGGGGAAGCCGTGCAGGAAGAGCAATACCGGCCGGCCGCGGGCACCGGCCGCGCGGCAGCTCAGCGTGATGCCGTGGGGAAGTTCTTGTTGCCAGGTCTCGATCATGGAGTCTCCGCAGGGCTGTCCTGCGGAGATTCTGGAGCGGGCGTCTCGTGGGTCCAGTCCCACAGTAGACAGGCCACGTCCTCGATGCCCGTGCGCTTGGTGGCCGAGAACAGGCGCACCTCGCCGCCGCCGGCATTGAGCTTCATGATGGCCAGGGCCTTGGCGGCCTCGCTGCGCGTCAGCTTATCGGCCTTGGTCAGCACGATCAGGAACTTCAGGCCTTCCTCGACCCGGGGACGGATCACCTCGAGCAGCACCTCGTCCAGCTCGGTCAGGCCGTGGCGCGGATCGCAGAGCAAGACGATGGCCTTGAGGTTCTCGCGCGTGACCAGGTAATTGGCCATGACCTGCTGCCAGCGGATCTTGTCCTGCTTGGGCACGGCCGCATAGCCGTAGCCCGGCAGGTCGGCCAGCACGGCATCGGTCACGCCCTGCTTGCCCAGGGCAAAGAGGTTGATGTGCTGGGTGCGCCCCGGCTTCTTGGAAGCAAAGGCCAGCTGGTTCTGCTGCGTCAGGGTATTGATGCAGGTGGACTTGCCGGCGTTGGAGCGGCCGACGAAGGCGATCTCCGGCAGGTCCAGCGCCGGCAAAAAGCGCAGCTCGGGTGCCGTGGTCAGGAAACGGGCCGTGTGCAGCCAGCCCAGGGCGCGGACGGCCTCGGGTTTGGCGGTCTTGGCTTGCTGGCCCGGATAGGGCGGACGGGCGGTTTTGGAGGGGGGTGTCATGGGGGAATGGAGGAGTGCCCGGCCCTGCATTGTAGAATCGGGCAGTTTTGCTCCAACCAGATCACCAGACCATGAAGTTGTTTGCTCCCCTGATGTTGGCTGCCCTGCTGGCAGCGCCCGCTATCGCTGCAGCCCAGGACGCCAAGGCCCCGGCCAAGCCGGATCTGGTCAAGGGTGAGGCCAAGTACACCCAGGTTTGCGCCGCCTGCCACGGTGCCGACGGCAATTCCGGCATCCCGGCCAATCCCAAGCTGGCTGGTCAGCATCCGCAGTACCTGCTCAAGCAGCTGCAGGAATTCAAGTCCGGCAAGCGTAACAACGCGGTCATGACCGGCTTTGCGGCCATGCTGAGCGATGAGGACATGAAGAACATCAGCGCCTGGCTGGCGGCCCAGAAAGCCAAGCCCGGTTTCGCCAAGGACAAGGACCTCGTGGCCCTGGGTGAGCGCATCTACCGCGGCGGTATCCCGGATCGCCAGATCGCGGCCTGCGCCGGCTGCCACAGCCCCAATGGCGCCGGCATCCCGGCCCAGTATCCGCGCATGAGCGGCCAGCACGCCGACTACACCGCCGATCAGCTGCGCGCCTTCCGCGACGGCGTGCGTGGCAACAGCCTGCAGATGAACCAGGTGGCCGCCAAGATGAACGATCGCGAGATCAAGGCGGTCTCGGACTACATCGCTGGTCTGCGCTGAGGCGATATACCGCTGCCATGACAGGTCATTCGGTCATGGCGGGGATGAGGGGGAGGCTTGGGCCACAATGACGCCAAGACACCTCTCGATGGAACTCCCGAGCCTCTGGGCACTCTGATCCGGGCGGGTCTTTGCAGGAAGACCCGCCCTTTTTCTTGATCGCTGATCCAACGACGCTATGACCATCTCCAGCCAGGGACTCGAACTGCGCTCGGCCTCGCTCGGCTTGAGGGCCGCGGTGGAATTGTTGTCGTCCATGCGGTTTGCGATCTCGCTGCTGACGGTCATCTGCATCGCCTCGGTGATCGGCACCGTGCTCAAGCAGCACGAACCGCTGAACAACTACATCAACCAGTTCGGTCCCTTCTGGGCCGAGGTCTTCGGCCAGCTGGATCTCTACGCGGTCTACAGCGCCTGGTGGTTCCTGCTGATCCTCGCCTTTCTGGTGACCAGCACCTCCCTGTGCATCGCGCGCAATGCGCCGAAGATCTTTGCCGATCTGCGAGCCTACAAGGAGAACATGCGCGAGCAGTCGCTGCAGGCTTTCCATCACCGCGCCCAGGGCAGCCTGGCCGAGGCGCCCGAGGCCGCCGCCCAGCGCCTGGCCCGCCTGCTGGCCACCGGCGGCTGGAAGGTCAAGCTGCAGCGACGCGATACCGCAGCAGGCGCGGGGTGGATGGTCGCGGCCAAGGCGGGCGCGGCCAACAAGCTGGGGTACCTGGCGGCGCACAGTGCCATCGTGCTGGTCTGTATCGGCGGCCTGCTGGACGGTGACCTGATGGTGCGCGCCCAGATGTGGTGGGGCGACAAGACGCCCTACAGCGGCGGCGGCATGATCGCTGACGTCAAGCCCGAACACCGGCTGAGCGAGCGCAATCCGACCTTCCGTGGCAATCTGCTGGTGGCCGAGGGCACCGTCTCAAGCACGGCCATCCTGAACCAGTCCGATGGCATCCTC
Source organism: Burkholderiaceae bacterium (assembly GCA_019746735.1). Lineage (GTDB taxonomy): Bacteria > Pseudomonadota > Gammaproteobacteria > Burkholderiales > Burkholderiaceae_C > Hylemonella. The sequence continues at coordinate 5,414 of JAIERT010000171.1, forward strand.
CTGCAGGAACTGCCGTTCGCGATCGAACTCAAGAAATTCATCGTCGAGCACTACTCCACCGGCATGCCCAAGCTCTTTGCGAGCGAGATCGTGATCCACGACAAGGCCACCGGCGAGACCCGGGAGGCCCGTGTCGAGGTCAACCACCCGGCCCGCTTCAAGGGCATCGAGATCTACCAGTCCAGCTTCGACGATGGCGGCTCGACCGTGCGTCTCAAGGCCCTGCCCATGCGCTCGGCAACCAAGCCTTTCGAGATCGAGGGCGTGATCGGCAGTGCGTCCCAGCTCAGCAACGGCGACGAGAAGCTGACGCTGGAGTACACCGGCTTGCGCGTGATCAACGTGGAGAACTTCAGCGCCGCCACGCCCTCGGGTGTCGATGTGCGCAAGGTGGATCTGCGGGCCTCGCTGGAGCAGCGCCTGGGGGCGGCCAACAAGCATGATGCGCCCAAGACGCAGCGCAACGTCGGCCCCAGCGTGACCTACAAGTTGCGCGACGCGGCCGGGCAGGCGCGCGAATTCCACAACTACATGCTGCCGATCGACCTGGGCGACGGTGTGCCGGTCTTCCTGATGGGCGTGCGGGACACACCGGCCGAGACCTTCCGCTACGTGCGCATCCCGGCCGATGCCCAGGGCGGCACCGACGAGTTCTTCCGCCTGCGTGCGGCCCTGTCCGATCCTGCTATGCGCGCGCAGGCCGTGCGCCGCTACGCGGCACGCATGGTCGACCCGACACGCAAGGACCTGCTGCCCCAGCTCACGGCTTCGGCGGCACGCGCACTGGCCCTGTTCGCGGGCGCGGAGCCCGTGCCCGACAGCCCGGCGACCGGCGGGCTCCAGGTGCTGGCCGACTTCATGGAAAAGAACGTGCCGGACGCCGAACGCAATCGCGCCGGCGAGATGCTGATCCGCATCCTCAACGGCGTGCTGTACGAGCTGCTGCAGGTCGCGCGCGAGCAGGCCGGCCTCAAGCCCTGGTCGTCCGAGGAGGCCACCCCGGCCTTCATGACCCAGGCCGTGCTGGCCCTGAGCGACAGCTTTTTCTATCCCGCCCCCATGGTCTTGCAGCTGACCGACTTCCAGCAGGTGCAGGCCAGCGTGTTCCAGGTCGCGCGTGCGCCCGGAAAGACCGTGGTCTATCTGGGGTGTGCCTTGCTGATCCTGGGCATTTTTGCCATGCTGTACGTGCGTGAGCGTCGGCTCTGGATCTGGCTGGCACCGCAGGGCGAGGGCGCCCAGGCCAGCATGGCCCTGTCGTCCAACCGCAAGACCCTGGATGCCGACCGTGAGTTCGACCAGCTGCGCGACAAGCTCTTGCCGAGCAAGGAGTAAGCGATGAATACTGCCACGACCACCCTGACCCTGAACGAGGGCTACTTCGCCAAGCGCAACCTCTATGACTGGCTCTTCGCGCTGCTCATGGCGGGCGGTGGCCTCTATGCCTTTGCCAATTACCAGCACGCCATGGATGTCTATGAAAAGGCCATCCTGCTGCTGAGCATTCCCTCGGTGATCATGCTGGGCTGGTTCTGGCGTCCTCTGCGCACGCTGATCATCGTGGTGGCGGCGCTGTCCCTGCTGGGCATCGCCTCGTACCAGAAGGACCTGGCCCGGGCCGAGAGCGTGTTCTGGCTCAAGTACTTCCTCTCCAGCCAGTCGGCCATCCTCTGGATGAGCATCCTCTTCTTCATGAGCACGGCCTTCTACTGGATCGGCATGTTCAGCCGCAGTCAGGGCCCGGCCATGGAGCTGCTCGGTTCGCGGCTGGTCTGGGTGGCGGTGACCATGGCCCTGATTGGCACCATGGTCCGCTGGTACGAGAGCTATCTGCTGGGCCCGGACATCGGCCACATCCCGGTCAGCAACCTCTACGAGGTCTTCGTGCTGTTCTGCTGGATGACGGCCCTGTTCTACCTTTATTTCGAGGAGCAGTACGACACGCGCGGCATGGGTGCCTTCGTCATGCTCGTGGTCAGCGCCGCCGTGGGTTTCCTGCTCTGGTACACCGTCGTGCGCGGGGCGCACGAGATCCAGCCCCTGGTGCCGGCCCTCAAGAGCTGGTGGATGAAGGTGCACGTGCCGGCCAACTTCGTGGGTTACGGTACCTTCGCGCTGGCGGCCATGGTGGCGTTTGCCTACCTGATCAAGAGCCAGGCGCAGCAGGAAGCGCAGGAAAAGGTGCGCTGGTACAAGCTGGCGCCCCTGTGGATCTTCGGCATCGTGCTGTGCTTCGTGCCCGTGGCCTTCCGTCAGCGCTCCACCGAAGCGGGTGGCAGCTACTGGCTGGTCTACTTCATCATCGCCGCGCTCATCGTCGCCGGGATTCTGCTGGGCCGTCGCCGCATCGCGGAGCGCCTGCCGTCCGCCGAGGTGCTGGACGACGTGATGTACAAGTCCATCGCCGTGGGCTTTGCCTTCTTCACCATCGCCACCGTGCTGGGCGCGCTGTGGGCGGCCGAGGCCTGGGGCGGCTACTGGAGCTGGGACCCCAAGGAGACCTGGGCCCTGATCGTCTGGCTCAACTACGCGGCCTGGCTGCACATGCGCCTCATGAAGGGCCTGCGCGGAACGATCGCGTCCTGGTGGGCCCTGGCCGGCCTGGGGGTGACGACTTTCGCCTTCATCGGTGTCAACATGTTCCTGAGCGGCCTGCACAGCTACGGCGCCTTGTAAGCATTCACCGCAAGTCTGCGACAGCCGGGGAACTTTGTAAGAACGGCAGCCCTCCCACGACTCATATGCTTTGGAGGGCAGTCCCATGCCGATCAAGACCCGCGACGACGGCTTTGTCCACCCCATCACCAGCGAAATCACCCCGAACAGAATCTACGAGCAGCGACGTGAGCTGCTGCGTCTGATGGCCGGTGGCGCGGCCGGTGCCGTGCTCGCCGGCTGGGCGGCGCGCGATGCGCGTGCCAGCCAGGTGCCCCTTCCGGGCAAGCTCGCAGCGCTGCCGGGGCGCGTCTCCTCGGTGGCCGGTGCGAGCACCATGGAGAAGCTCACGGACTACCAGGACGCGAGCGGCTACAACAATTTCTACGAGTTCGGCATGGACAAGGGCGACCCGGCCCGCAATGCCCACACCCTGCCGACCTCGCCCTGGACCGTGTCCGTCGAGGGCCTGGTCAAGAAGCCCGGCAACTACACGCTGGAGGACCTGCTCAAGCTGGCGCCCATGGAGGAGCGTATCTACCGACTGCGCTGCGTCGAGGGCTGGTCCATGGTCATCCCCTGGGTGGGCTATTCGGTCGCGGAGCTGATCCGCAAGGTCGAGCCGCTGGGCAATGCGAAGTACGTCGAGTTCGTGACGCTGGCCGATCGCAAGACCATGCCCTATGTGAGTTCGCGCGTGCTGCTCTGGCCCTACACCGAGGGCCTGCGCATGGACGAAGCCATGCATCCCCTTTCCCTGCTGGCCTTCGGCATGTATGGCGAGGTGATGCCCAAGCAGAACGGTGCGCCGCTGCGTCTGGTGGTGCCGTGGAAGTATGGTTTCAAGAGCGGCAAGAGCCTGGTCAAGATTCGCTTTGTTGAGAAGCAGCCGGCCACGGCCTGGAACATCGCAGCGCCGCAGGAGTATGGTTTCTACTCCAATGTGAACCCCGGCGTCGCACATCCGCGCTGGAGCCAGGCCACCGAACGGCGCATCGGCGAGGACGGGCTGTTCGCCAAGAAGCGCAAGACCCTGATGTTCAATGGCTACGAGGCCCAGGTGGGGCAGCTCTACGCCGGGATGGACCTGAAGAAGTACTACTGAGCGGGTTGTCGTGTTGCGCGAGTCCTTCAACCGCGCCTTGCTGAGCGGAGCCGCCAAGCCCCTGCTGTTTCTCACGTGCCTCATGCCCGCGGCCTGGCTGGTCTATGGCGCGGCGGCGGATCAGCTCGGTGCCAATCCGGCCGAGGCCCTGATCCGGTCTACCGGCGACTGGACCTTGCGCATGCTGTGCGTGGTGCTGGCCGTGACGCCCTTGCGCGTGAGCTTGAGGCTGCCCGGCCTGGCGCGCCTGCGGCGCATGCTCGGGCTTTATGTCTACTTCTACGCGGTGCTGCACCTGCTGTGCTACGCCTGGTTCGACATGGGTTTCGATGTGCAGGAGATCGCGCTCGATATTCCCAAGCGCCCCTTCATCCTGGTCGGTTTCACGGCCATCGTCCTGCTCACCCCGCTGGCCGCAACGTCCTGGAACCTTGCCATCCGCTGGCTGGGCGGGCCGCGCTGGCAGGCCCTGCACCGGCTGGTCTATGCCGTGGCCGTGCTGGCCGTGCTGCATTTCTTCTGGATGCGCGCGGGCAAGAACGACTTTGCCGAAGTCTACGTCTACGCCGCGGTGCTCGGCGTCCTGCTGGCCTGGCGCCTCTGGCGCCGGTTCTCAGGCCAGGGCGGCCGGCCTGCTGTTGGTCATGCGCGGGTCGATCAGCGCGCGCGGTAGCTGGTAGTTGCGCTCGTCGAAGAGGTCGACGCCGCAGGCCAGGCGCTCGATCCAGTCGAAGAAGGCGGGAACTGCCGGGCCGGCCAGCGGTGCGCCGTGCTGCGGCACCAGCATGGCGATGTCGAGCTGGCGTGCCATGGCGACCCAGAGGCGCAGCACCTTGTTCGACACCATGTAGCGGCGATGGAAGCCTTCCATGAGATGCACATGGGCGGCGAAGTCGGTCACGGGTTTGCCGGCCTGTTGCCCCGACATCATGGAGACGCCCAGGTCGCCGGTGAAGAGGATCTTGCTGACCGGGTCGTAGAAATGGAAGTTGCCCTCGGCGTGCATGAAGTGCGCTGGCAGCAGATGGATTTCGCTGCGACCCAGCGGCAGGATGCCCCCGGCATCGGCCACGCCGATGACCCGGCCCACGGTCTTGCCGACCTTGGTGAAATGCGGCACGAAACGCTCCCACACGCGCGAGATCACGAGCTGGGCCGGGGTCGAGGTCAGCCAGCGGTCCAGCGAGGCGATGATGTCCGGGTCGGCATGCGAGGCGAGGATGTAGCTCAGATGCTGTGGCGTGAAGAAGCGTGAGCAGGTCAGCAGCAGTTCATTGAAGGCCAGATTCCCGCCCGGATCGAGGATGGCACCATGGTCATGGTCGACGATGAGGAACTGGTTGGCCTGGACCGCGTTGCCATCCTCTTCCACCAGATCGGTGAACATGAGACAGGCATGGTTGGAATCCCGGTAAAGCTCGATCGACACGCGGCGCCTTTCAGAAATGACAAGGCGCGACTATAGAAAATCGTCGTCGGCTGCGGCTTGATGTGCATCAACATCAAATCAGGCCGGATCCCTGCAGTGCAGAGCGGTCTGAGGCTCCGGAAAATGCCGTCGAAGGCCTGCGGACGACGCGGGCTCCTGTCGATCGCTCCAGCCGCTCAAGGCTTGAGGAAGAAGTGTTCCACCGCAGCCTTGGCCTGTTCGCGCCCGGGCGCATCCGCCTGGCCCAGTTCACGCAGCGGTCCGTTCAGCATCTTCTTCATCAGACCCAGCGTCACCGATTCCAGGATGCTGTCGATATCCTGTCCCTTTTCCAGTTGCCTGCGGGCCCGGACCAGCTCGGCCTGGCGCCAGCTTTCAGCCTTCATGTTGAGCTGCTGGATCATGGGGACATGGCTGCGGTGGTCCAGCCATGCCATGAACTTCTGCACGCCCGAGTCGATGATGAGTTCGGCATCGGACACGGCTGCCTGGCGCTGCGTCTGGCCGTTGGTGACCACCTCGGCGAGGTCATCCACGGTGTACAGGTACACATCGGTCAAGGCCTTCACCTCTGGCTCGATGTCCCGCGGGACCGCCAGGTCCACCATGAACATCGGACGGCGTCGGCGCACCTGCAGTGCGCTCTTCACGGCCCCGAGGCCGATCAGCGGCAGGGTGCTGGCCGTGCAGCTGATCACGATATCGAACTCATGCAGCCGCGTGGGCAGGTCCGCCAGCGCGATGCCGCTCCCACCGTACTGCCCAGCCAGGCCCTGCGCCTTGTCGACCGAGCGGTTGGCGATGGTCAGCGAGGCCGGTGATTTCGCCGCGAAGTGGGCTGCGCACAGTTCGATCATTTCGCCCGCGCCCACAAACAGCACGTGCGTGTCCTTGAGGTTCTCAAAGATCCGTCCCGCCAGGCGCACCGCGGCGGCCGCCATGCTGATCGAGTGGGCGCCGATTTCGGTCGAGCTCCTGACCTCCTTGGCCACCGAGAAGGAGCGCTGGAACAGCTGGTTCAGGGTGCTGCCCAGCGAACCCGCGTCACCGGCGATGCGGACCGCCTCTTTCAGCTGGCCCAGGATCTGGGGCTCGCCCAGCACCATGGAATCCAGGCCACTGGCGACCCGGAAGGTGTGCCGCGCCGATGCATCGGCCTGCAGCCAGTAGGTGTGCTTCTTCAGGGTGTCGAGCTGTGTGCGGCCCGCCTCGGCCAGCCAGCTCAGGGTCTGCGGCAGTTGCACCTGGTCGCCGGCGCAGTAGATTTCAGTCCGGTTGCAGGTCGACAGGATCGCGACTTCCTTGTGGCTCTCGAACGTGCGGCGCAGTCCGTGCAGTGTGTCGCCCAGCCGCTCCGACGCGAAGACAAAGCGCTCGCGCAGGTCCAGCGGTGCCGAGCGGTGGTTGAGACCCAGGGTCCAGACATCCATTCAATTCACCCTGCGCAGAAGTGGCGTCACGCTGGCGCCGGAAGCCGGCTGCGCACCGAACAGTGCCGGCCAGCGTGTCACGATCCTGGCCTCGATCGTCCTGGCCGTCAGGCCATACATCTCCATCAGCGCCGCAGGGTCGCCGTGCTCGGTGAACGCGTCCTCGAAGCCTAGGGTCAGGACCTCGACGCGGCAGGACAGGTCCTGCAAGGCTTCCAGCACCGCCGAGCCGGCGCCGCCCAGGCGGCAGCCGTCCTCCAGCGTCACCAGGGCCTGATGGGTTTGCGCCATTTCGTGCAGCATGGCCCGGTCCAGTGGCTTGGCCCAGCGCATGTTCACGACGGTGCAGTTCAGTGCCTCGGCCACCTTGAGCGCTTCCTGCAGCAGGGGTCCGAAGGCCAGCAAGGCCAGGTTCTTGCCCTGGCGCCGCAGCTCGGCCTTGCCCAGCGGCAGGGCTTCCAGGCCCGTCAGCGCCGGTGCGCCGAGGCACTTGCCGCGGGGATAACGCACCGTCACCGGATGATCCTGGGCGTAGGCCGTGGACAGCAGCTGGCGGCATTCCAGCGCGTCCGAAGGGCAGGCGATGCTCATGTTCGGGATGCAGCGCGTGAAGGCGATGTCGAACATGCCAGCATGGGTGGCGCCGTCCGGGCCCACCATGCCCGCGCGATCCAGGGCAAATACCACCGGCAGCTTCTGCAGGGCCACGTCATGGATCAGCTGGTCGTAGGCGCGCTGCAGGAAGGTGGAGTAGATCGCCACCACGGGCTTGAGGCCTTCGCAGGCCAGGCCGGCGGCAAAGGTCACGGCATGCTGTTCGGCGATGCCGACGTCGATATAACGTCCGGGATAGCGCTCGCTGAAGCTCACCATGCCGGAGCCCTCGCGCATGGCCGGCGTGATGCCGATCAGGCGCGGGTCCTGGGCGGCCATGTCGCACAGCCAGTCGCCAAACACCTGGGAGTAGGTGGGCGCAGGCGGCGTCTTGGCGCTGACCAGACCGACCTGGGGGTCGAACTTGCCTGGCCCGTGGTAGGCCACGGGATCAGCCTCGGCCCGGCCATAACCCTTGCCCTTGCGCGTCACCACATGCAGGAACTGCGGGCCCCTGGCCTGGGAGAGGCTTTGCAGGGTCGGCACCAGGGTGTCCAGGTCGTGCCCGTCGACGGGGCCGGTGTACTCGAAACCGAGTTTCTCGAACAGGGTGTCCTTGTGCACCAGCTGTCGGGTCTGTTGTTCCAGATGCCGGGCCAGCGCAAAGAGCGGGGGTGGGGCGCTCTGCAGCACCTGGCGGCCGGCGGCGCGGGCTTCGGCGTAGAAGCGGCCCGCCATGAGTTGCGCCAGGTAATCATTGAGGGCGCCGACCGGGGGGCTGATGGACATGTCGTTGTCGTTCAGGATGACGAGCAGGTCGCACTCGCTGGCGCCGGCATTGTTCAGCGCCTCGTAGGCCATGCCCGCGGTCAGGGCGCCGTCGCCGATGATGGCGACGACCTTGCGTGATGCACCGGTCTGGCGGGCCGCCATGGCCATGCCCAGTGCGGCTGAAATGCTGGTGGAGGAATGCGCCGTGCCGAAGGTGTCATAGATGCTCTCTGCGCGGCGCGGGAAACCGCTGAGTCCGCCTTGCTGGCGCAGGGTGCCCATGCGATCGCAGCGACCCGTCAGCATCTTGTGCGGGTAGGTCTGATGCCCGACATCCCAGACCAGCCGGTCCTCCGGGGTGTTGAACACATAGTGCAGGGCGATCGTGAGCTCCACGGTGCCCAGGTTGGCGCTCAGGTGTCCGCCGGTGCTGGCGACCGTCTGCAGCAAGCGCTCACGCAATTCGTCCGCCAGGGGCGGCAGCTGCGCACGGGCGAGCTGGCGCAGGTCAGCGGGGAAGTCAATCCGGTCCAGCAAGAGCCCCATGGTTCACCTGAAGGTGGTCGATGAGTCTCTAATTTATCGAGATTTGACAAAACGTCAAGTTAAATTGACACTTTGCATCAATGATTAATATGACACTCGGGCTTCCGGGTACCTTTTGCGCACCTTGAACCGTCACAGCATGCCCCCTGTCCTAGCCGTGCAGAACGACACCTTCCTGCGCGCCTGCCTGCGCCAGGCCACCGATCACACCCCGGTCTGGCTCATGCGCCAGGCCGGGCGCTACCTGCCCGAGTACTGCGCCACGCGCGCCAAAGCCGGCAGCTTCATGGGCCTGGCCACCAACGTGGACTACGCCACCGAGGTCACCCTGCAGCCCCTGGCGCGCTACCCGCTGGACGCGGCCATCCTCTTCTCCGACATCCTCACCGTGCCCGACGCCATGGGCCTGGGGCTGTCCTTCGCCCAGGGCGAGGGCCCGCGCTTTGCCCACCCCGTGCGCGACGAGGCCGCCGTGGCCAGGCTCCAGGTCCCGGATCTGGACAAGCTGCGCTATGTGTTTGATGCGGTCACCTCGATCCGCAAGGCCTTGATCACAACCGACAGCCAGGGCCGTCGGGTCGGCCGCGTGCCCCTGATCGGCTTCTCCGGCAGCCCCTGGACCCTGGCCTGCTACATGGTCGAGGGCGCGGGCTCGGACGACTACCGCCTGGTCAAGAGCATGC
>JAIERT010000345.1 GCA_019746735.1 Burkholderiaceae bacterium
CCTGGGACATCATCCGCAAGTACAACAAGGACTACAAGCTGATCTTCGTGGGCGACGCCACCATGAGCCCCTACGAGATCCTGCAGCCCGGCGGCAGCGTGGAATACAACAACGAGGAAGCCGGCGCCGAATGGTTGCAGCGCCTCACGAACGCCTTCCCCAAGTTCGTCTGGATCAACCCCGAGCCCCAGGGCGTCTGGCAGTACCGCCAGAGCATCAGCATCATGCAGCAGCTCATGAACCAGCGCATGTACCCCCTGACGATCAAGGGAATCGAGGAAGCCATGCGGCTGCTGACAAAGTAGACAGCTACGGGCAGCCGCCATTTACAATGGCGCCGGCTCCGTCTCCGTAGTTCAATGGATAGAACGGCCCCCTCCTAAGGGGCAGATACAGGTTCGATTCCTGTCGGGGGCACCATCCTTCTGCAAGACTCCAAGCTCATCCTGGGCAGGCTTTTCCAGGGCATCGCATCAGAATTTGTGTCATTTCCGGATATCCTTTATCGGTATTCGTATTCACCACCATGACTTTCTATGCGGCCCTTCAATCTCTCCGTCAAGAATTTCTCCCCTGTTTTCTGGCACACCGTTCTGACCAGTACGGACGAACGACGCAATGAACTGGAACAGCTGAGTGCAGAACTCGCTCAACTTGAGTCTCTCAGGGCTGGTGCCGACTACAACACCGGATCTATCACCCTGGCTGCGGCTTGGACTCTATACGCGACCACGCGCTACTTTGGCTTTCAAAGAGCGCTTGAAGTTGGCACGTTCATTGGTAAAAGTACTTGGTCCATGGCGCGTGCCATGGATCGCGAAGGTGCAAACGGAGAAATTGCCACATGTGACGCTAGCAATGACATCCAGTTGCCGTGGAATGGTCGGACCAGGCTAACGCAATACAAAAGAAAAACCAGTACGCAGATGCTGGCATCCCTCAATGGCCTGTTCGATTTCTGCTTCCTGGACGGTAGAGTCACCGACGAGGATTTGCTGCTCCTTGACAAGGTCATCGATCAGAATACCGTGATTGCTCTGGATGATTTTGAAGGTATGGAAAAAGGAGTAGCGAATCTGTTCAAGCTTCGCACCATGCCGAAACTTGGCAACCACTTCCTTATCTATCCAGCCTCGGTCGAACAACTGGGAAAGCTGGGATTTTCTTCAGATTCGACAGTCGCATTCCTTCTGCCTGCAAACCGAATCGCATTGAGCAATCAGTAAGCAGAAATGATGATGACACTAGCAGATGCCCGCCAGATACCTGGGATGATCGAGCCTGTTGAACAGGAACTGCTTTTCAATCTCGCCCGTAGCATTCCGCTCAACTCTGAGGATTCGATCGTCGAATTTGGATCATTCTTCGGGCGAAGCACCTACTGCCTGTCTTTGGGATTGCAGGAGAATCCTACTCGCAATCCCACCCATAAGGTCAGGGCTTTTGACAGCTTCTCCTGCGCTGTCAACGGGGCATTTGCCGGACACGTGACTCAGTTCGCAAAAGCTGGGAATGTAGAAAATCTCATCAAGCGCCAGGAGGACCGTCTAGATTTCTCAGAAGTCTTCAGGCATTACCTGAGAAACTTCAGTACTCGCGGATTGCTGGATTTTTATCAATGGGAACTCTCGGACTCACAGCCTCCTGCAGGGAATATCGCGCTGATGCATGTCGACAGCCCCAAGTTCTACGACGAACTCAAGTTCATTTTCTACCGCTTCTTCCCTAAACTACGTGCGGGATCAAAAATCGTCTTTCAAGACTATTTCTACCATTGGTCGGCGACATTGATTGCTGCCGTTCAGGTATTGAAGAAGGACGGCTGGATCAATTACGAATATTCAGCAGCAACCTCTCTGGTAGTGACTGTCAACAAACCTTTTCAAGCCGCAGATCTCCTGGCCATCGATCTACAAATGCAGGATAAAGCTGCCGTTCTAGGGCTGATCGATTCGGCAATTTCAGACACAAGAAGTCTCCGCATTGACAGGCCTGAAGTATTTATTCCCCGACTCACCTTTGCAAAGATTCAATACCTCTGGGAGCTGGGTCTGCACCAGGAGGTTACGCGAGTCATATCGGATTTTTTCAATACAGGCAACGCTCTGAACCTGCAACTCGTGGATGACTTTATAGAGCTCATGTCGTATGGCTTCTCGATCCGGAAGCTGTATGAACTCGATCACCAGACTCCCTGAGAATCTGCGACCCAGCTTTCCTGTGAAGCCGGCTATATTTCGTCGCCTCGTCTTTATGCGTGAACCGCACCCCCGGCCGGCAAAGCCGATGGCGCCCGCTGGAAAAGGGCATGCCTACAAGCCGGCAAGGGAGGCCGTCCCTGCCACCGCCCTCGCGATGGCACGCTTGGGACTTGCCTCTTCTTCTACTTCCCAGCCCCCGCCCAGCGCACGGATCAGCGACACCGTGGCCTGGCGTTGCGTCGCTTCCACGCGTTGTGCCAGCCGGCGGTTCAGCAGTTCGTTGCGACGTGCGTCCAGCAGCTCGAGCTGGCTCACCAGGCCGTTGCGATAACGCGTCTCGGCAATCGCGCTGGCGCGCTGCGCCGCCGTCACCGCACGGCCCTGGGCCTGTCCCTGCTCCTGCAGCAGGCGCAGCGCGGACAGCTGGTCCTCCACCTCCTTGAAGGCGTTGAGCACCTGCCCGCGGTAACCGGCAGCCGCAGCATCGAGCTGTGCCTGCGCGTTCTGTACACCGGCCGAGCGACGACCGCCGTCGAACAGCGGCGCGGACACCAACGCACCCACACCCCAGGCACGCGAAGACCAGCGGAACAGGTCACTGAGGTCGGGCGAGGCATAGCCACCCGCCGCAGTGAGGGAGATGCTGGGGAACCATGCGGCCTGCGCCACGCCCACACGGGCCTGCGCGGCCAGCAAGGACGCCTGGGCCGCGGCCACGTCGGGGCGGCGCGAGAGCACGGTGGCGGGCACGCCGGCCGGGATCACGGGCAAGGCCGTGCTCTCGCTGGTGCTAGCGATGGTGAAGCCCGACGCCACCTCGCCCACCAGCACGGCCAGCGCGTGCTCGAGTTCGGCACGGCTGCGGCTCAGCGCGTACACCTCGGCCTCGGTGGCGGCGAGTTCGGTCTGGATGCGGATCACATCCAGCTCGGCCACGTCACCAGCGTCGTAGCGGCGCTGCGTGAGGCGCAGCGTCTCGGCGTAGGCGGTGGCGGTGTCCTGTACCAGGGTGCGCTCGGTGTCCACGGCGCGCAGGGCCAGATAGGTCTGGGCCACGTTGGACTGCACCAGCAGCTGCGTGCTCTGCAGCAGTGCGGCGCGCGACTGTGCATCCAGCGCGGCGGCGTCCCGCAAGCCGGCCAGACGGCCGAAGAGATCGACCTCATAGGAGAGGTTGGCACCGGCCTGCAACATCGTCGCGGGCGTGGCGCCATTGGCCGTGTTGGCCCCGGCGCCGCGTGAGGCGTCGGCCCCCACGCCGACCTGGGGCAGGCGGTTGGCCTGCGCATTGCGCACCAGGGCCTGGGCCTGGTTCAGGCGTGCGGCGGCTTCCTGGATGCTGGTGTTGCCGGTACCGGCGCGTTCGACCAGATCGTCGAGCACGGGATCGTTGAATGCTTTCCACCAGGTGCCGCGGTCGCGGGCCTCGGCGGGCTGGGCGATGGTCCACTGTTCCTTGTTTTCCCTGAACTGGCTCGGTGTTTCAGGCGTGGCCGGCAAAGGGGGCAAGGCGGTGGCACAGCCGGCCAGCACAAGCGCGGCGACCAGCGGCAGGAGTCGAGTCATTTGTTTCACGGAAGGCACCTTCAGAATTTCAGGGGCGCGGCGGGCACGGCGTGGGCGGAGCCACCACCACCGAAGGCAAAGCCCTCGAGGTGAGGCACTTCGCCGTGCAGCTTGAGCGGGCGGTTGCCGGCCATGCGGCGCAGCAGCACGTAGAACACGGGCGTGAGGAAGAGGCCGAAGGCGGTCACGCCGATCATGCCGGCGAACACGGCCACCCCCATGGCGGTGCGCATCTCGGCGCCGGCACCGGTGGCCAGCACCAGGGGCAGCACGCCCATGACGAAGGCCAGCGAGGTCATGAGGATGGGGCGCAGACGCAGGCGGCTGGCCTCGATGGCAGCCTGCACCGGCGTGCGACCCGCAAACTCGAGCTCACGCGCGAACTCCACGATCAGGATGGCGTTCTTCGCCGACAGGCCGACCAGCACGATGAGCCCGATCTGCGTGAACACATTGTTGTCCCCGCCTGAGAGCCACACACCGGTCATCGCCGCGAGCAGGCCCATGGGCACGATCATGATGATGGACAGCGGCAGCGTGAGGCTTTCGTACTGGGCGGCCAGGACCAGAAAGACCAGCAGGATGGCCAGGGGGAAGACCCAGAGCGCGGAGTTGCCGGCCAGGATCTCCTGGTAGGTCAGCTCGGTCCACTCGTAGCCTATGCCCTGGGGCAGGGTCTCGGCGGCGATGCGCTCGATCGCGTCCTGCGCCTGGCCCGAGGAGTAGCCGGGCGCCGGGCCGCCGTTGATGTCGGCCGAGAGGTAGCCGTTGTAGCGCATGGCGCGCTCGGGGCCGAAGCTGGAGTTCACCTTCATCAGCGCCGACAGCGGCACCATCTCGCCCGTGTTGGAACGCACCTTGAGCAGGCCCACGTCTTCGGCACGTGCGCGGTAGGGCGCGTCGGCCTGGGCGCGCACGCTGTAGGTGCGACCGAACTTGTTGAAGTCGTTGACGTACAGGCTGCCCAGGTAGATCTGCATGGTGTCGAAGATCTCCGTCACCGGCACGCCGAGCTGGCGTGCCTTGGTGCGGTCGATGTCGGCGTAGAGCTGCGGCACGTTGACCTGCCAGCTCGTGAACATGCCGGCGAGCTCGGGCGTCTGGTAGGCCTTGGCCATGAAGGCCTTGACCGCCGCGTCCATGGCGTCATAGCCCAGCGAGCCCTTGTCTTCCAGCTGCAGCTTGAAGCCGCCCGTGGTGCCCAGGCCCGCCACCGGGGGCGGCGGGAACATCACGATGAAGGCATCCTGGATCTCGCCATAGGCCTGGTTGAGCTGGCCCGCGACCGCGCCGCCGCTCTGGTCCGCGAGTGTGCGCTCGGCGAAGGGCTTGAGCGTGGCGAACACGATGCCTGAATTCGAGCTGTTGGTGAAACCGTTGATCGACAGGCCGGGGAAGGCGATGGCGTCTTCGACATTGGGGTTGAGCTTGGTGATCTCGCCCATGCGCTGGATGACCTGCTCGGTGCGGTCCAGCGTGGCGCCGTCGGGCAGCTGCGCGAAACCGATCAGGTACTGCTTGTCCTGCGCGGGCACGAAGCCGCTGGGCACGGCCTTGAAGAGGCCGAAGGTCAGGCCGGCCAGCGCCAGGTAGATGGTCATCATCAGCGCCTTGCGCGAGATCACGCGCTGCACGCCGCCGCTGTAGGCCTCGGAGCCGCGGTGGAAGAAGCGGTTGAAGCCACGGAACAGGCCGCCGAAGACGCGGTCCATGCCGCGCGTGAGCGCGTCCTTGGGCGCGTCATGGCTGCGCAGCAGCAGGGCCGAGAGCGCGGGCGAGAGCGTGAGTGAGTTGATCGCCGAGATCACGGTGGAGATGGCGATGGTCACCGCGAACTGCTTGTAGAACTGGCCGGTCAGGCCGCTGATGAAGGCCAGCGGCACAAACACCGCCACCAGCACCAGGGCGATGGCAATGATGGGGCCCGAGACCTCCTTCATCGCGCGGTAGGTCGCTTCGCGCGGGCTCAGGCCGGCCTCGATGTTGCGTTCCACGTTCTCCACCACCACGATGGCGTCGTCCACCACAATGCCGATGGCCAGCACCAGGCCGAACAGCGAGAGCGCGTTGATCGAGAAGCCCAGCAGGTGCAGCACGGCAAAGGTGCCCACCACCGAGACCGGCACGGCCAGCAGCGGGATGATGGAGGCGCGCCAGGTCTGCAGGAAGAGGATCACCACCAGCACCACGAGCGCGATGGCTTCGAGCAAGGTGTGGATCACCGAGGTGATCGAGGCGCGCACGAACTGGGTGGGGTCGTAGGCGATGCGGTACTCCACGCCTTCGGGCATGAACTTCTGCAGCTCCTCCATGGTGGCGCGCACCTGGGCGGAGATCTCCAGCGCATTGGAGCCCGGGGCCTGGAATACGCCCATGCCGACGGCCGGCTTGTTGTTGAGCAAGGAGCGCAGCGAATAGTCGGCGGCCCCCATCTCCAGGCGGCCGATGTCACGCAGGCGGGTGATCGCGCCGTTGGCCCCGGTCTTGACGATGATGTCGCCGAACTCCTCTTCGCTCTGCAGGCGGCCCTGGGCGTTGATGGACAGCTGCAGGTCCACACCGGGCAGGCCCGGCGAAGCGCCGACCACTCCAGCCGCGGCCTGCACGTTCTGGCTGCGGATGGCGTTGACCACGTCGCTGGCGGAAAGGCCACGCTGCGCGACCTTCTGCGGGTCCAGCCAGACGCGCATGGAATAGTCGCCGCCGCCGAAGATCTGCACCTGGCCCACGCCCTGGATGCGCGCGAGGCGATCCTTGACGTTGAGCACGGCGTAGTTGCGGAGGTAGTTGATGTCGTAACGGTCGTTGGGCGACACCAGGTGCACGACCATGGTGATGTCGGGCGAGCTCTTGACCGTGGTCACGCCCAGGCGGCGCACTTCCTCGGGCAGGCGCGGCTCGGCCTGCGAGACGCGGTTCTGCACCAGCTGCTGGGCCTTGTCCGCGTCGGTGCCGAGCTTGAAGGTCACGGTCAGCGTCATGACGCCGTCGGTGGTGGCCTGGCTGCCCATGTAGAGCATGCCTTCCACGCCATTAATGGCTTCCTCCAGCGGCGTGGCCACGGTCTCGGCAATCACCTTGGGGCTGGCACCCGGGTATTGCGCACGCACGACCACGGACGGCGGCGCGACCTCGGGGTATTCGGAGATGGGCAGGCCGCGCAGGGCGACCAGGCCGGCGATCAGGATCAGCAGCGAGAGCACGCCCGCGAAGATCGGCCGATCGATGAAAAATTTCGAGAAGTTCATGATGAGGTCTTCACTCGCGGTATTCAGGGCTTGGCCAAGGCCACGGCTTGTGTGGCCGTACCAGCTCTTGCATTCATGGGCACCACCTGCGGCTGCACCACGTCACCCGGGCGCACGCGCTGCAAGCCATTGACGACGATGCGCTCACCGGCGCGCAGGCCGCTGTGCACGGTGCGCAGGCCATCGACCGGCGCACCCAGCGTGACTTCGCGGTACGCGGTCTTGTTGTCGGCCCCCACGACCAGCACGTATTTCTTGTTCTGGTCGGTGCCAATGGCGCGTTCGCTCACCAGCAGGGTGCGCGCGGTCTGCGCCTGACCCATGCGGATGCGGGCGAACTGGCCGGGCATGAGCTGGCCGTCCTTGTTGTCGAAGACGGCGCGCACACGCACGGTGCCGCTGCGAGCGTCCACCTGGTTGTCGATCAGTTGCAGCTTGCCGGTGTAGGGCGTGTCGGTGACATCGGAGGTGCCCATCTGCACGGGAATGCGGCCGAGCGCCTGGCGCGCGCTGCTGCCGAAGCCGCTGATGCCTTTGAGGGCCCGGGCCACGGTTTTTTCATCGGCATCGAAGCTGGCGTAGATCGGGTTGACCGAGACCAGGGTGGTGAGCAGGGGGGCGCTGGCGCCGGCAGCAACCAGGTTGCCCACCGTCACCTCCAGCTTGCCGATGCGCCCGGCCACCGGGGCGCGCACCTGGGTGTAGCCCAGGCTGAGGCGGGCCGATTGCAGCTGCGCCTGCGCGGCCTTGAGGTTGGCTTCGGCTTCACGCTGGGCGTTCTGGCGGTCGTCGAGTTCGCGTTGCGAGATCGCGCGGTCGTCCCAGAGGCGGCGGGCGCGGGCGTATTCGCTGCCGGTGTAGGTGGCGCGGGCCTGGGCTGCGGCGACCTGCGCTTCGGCGCGGGCCACCTCGGCCTCATAAGGTGCGGGGTCGATGGTCACCAGCAGATCGCCCTTGGCCACCAGCGCGCCTTCGCGGAAATGCGTGGCCTGCACCACGCCCGCCACGCGCGAGCGGATGTCCACACGCTCGACGGCTTCGAGGCGGCCCGAGAACTCGTCCCAGGCGGCGATGTCGCTCTCGGTCACGGTGGCTACGGAGACCGGCATGGGCGGCGGCGCGCCCTGGGGTGCACTGGCTTGCGCGGGCGTGGATTTCTGGACGAGCACGATCACGGCGAGGGTGATTGCGGCCAGGGCGGCGGAGGTGGGCCACCAGAAGCGGCGGCGTGACAGGGCAGGCAGACGGGACATGGTTTTTTCCTTTTTGAGGGTGAGCGAAGCCGCCCCCGGCGGATCACCGGAGTTGGCAGTTTTGAGTCAGCAGGGAGAAGAGGGCCAGGCCGTCAGGCGGGCGGTGGCGCCGCGGCCTGGAAGAAGGCGCGCAGATGGCCACGCACCTCAGCGGCGCAGTGACATTCGGTGGGGGGCTCGGCCAGCGAATCGGGCCAGCCCGTGCTGGGCGGCAGCAACTCGCTGCTCACCGAGATGCCGGCCTCACGCAGGCGCGCGGCATAGGCCAGCGCTTCGTCACGCATGGGGTCATCACCGCCCGTGAGGATGAGCGCAGGCGGCAGGCCCGCCAGGCGCTGCGCGCGGCCCGGCACGGCATAGGGATGCTCCGCGTCCATGGGGCCACGCAGGTACTGCTGCCAGCCCTCGATCCACTTGCAGCAGGTGGCTTCGCCCATGGTCTCGCGCAGCGAGGCGGTGGCGTTGCACGGGTCCAGCATGGGTGAGACCAGGACCTGTCCGGCCAGCGGCGGGTGGGCGCGGTCGCGCACCATCAGGGCCACAGCCGCGGCCAGGTTGCCGCCGGCTTCCTCACCCGCGACGAAGAGAGGCGCGCCCGTGCCCGCCAGGCGCGTGCGCTGCTTGTAGAGCCACTCCAGCGCCCCATAACCGGCCTCCACCGCGTCTGGGAATCGGTGCGAGGGCGCCAGCGGATAGGCCAGCGAAGCCACCACCGCACCGGCACTGGCCAGCAGCTCGGCCAGGCAGGCGCCGCTGTCCAGATCACCCGAGACAAAGGCGCCGCCATGGAAATGCAGCACCAGGGGCGAGGCCTGGCCGCGCACTTTCTGGCCCCAGACCCGCAGCGCCAGCGGCGGCTGGCTGGGCACAGACAGGGTCTGCACCGGGATCGGCGAGGCGGGATTGGCGGACTTTGTAACCATGGACGTGACTATAGACATACCTTTTCTGCGGATAAAGCGAGCTGCCACCAGATGTCTGTTTCCAATTCATGAACAATCGACACGAAAACTGCAGAGCACATCCAGGAGCAGGGCATGGACCAGATTCAGTCGATACGCGTGTTTGCGCGGGTGGTGGAGGCCGGCACTTTCACCAAGGCCGCCGAATCGCTGGACCTGCCCAAGGGCACGGTGACCAAGCTTGTGCAGCAGCTGGAAGCACGCCTCAAGGTCAAGCTGCTGAACCGGACCACCCGGCGCGTGACCGTCACGCCCGACGGCGCCGCCTACTACGAGCGCACCAGCCGGGTCCTCAACGACCTGGACGACATCGAGGCCAGCATGACCAATGCCCAGGCCAAGCCCAGCGGCCGCCTGCGCGTGGACGTGGGCACCACGGTGGCGCGCGAGGTCATCATCCCCGCGCTGAGCGATTTCTACCGCCGTTTCCCCGACATCCAGCTCGACCTGGGCGTGACCGATCGTTCCGTGGACCTGCTCGCCGACAATGTGGACTGCGTGATCCGTGGCGGCGAGCTGCTGGACCAGTCACTCGTGGCACGGCGTATCGCCAACGTGCCGCTGATCGCCGTGGCCTCGCCCGCCTACCTCCGGGCACACGGCACGCCGACGCATCCGCAACAACTGGACCAGGAACACACCACGGTCAACTATTTCTCCACCCGCAACGGACGGCCTTATCCGAACGAGTTCGAAAAGGACGGCCAGGCGCTGGAGATTTCGGGCCGCTACAAGCTCTCGGTAAACGAGAGCAACGCCATGATCGCTGCAGTGCTGGCCGGCCTGGGCGTGGGGCAGATCGCGGCCTTCACGGCCCTGCCCCTGATCGCGCGCGGTGAGCTGGTGCAGGTGCTGCCCGACTGGACCAGCCCTACGATCCCGCTGTACGTGGTGTATCCGCCCAACCGCCACCTCAGCGCCAAGGTGCGGGCCTTCGTGGAATGGGCGGCGCAGCTGTTCGCGCAACACCCGCAGCTCTCGGCCCTGTAAAAGAGGCGTGCTGCGCCTCAGGGAATGATGTTCTGCAGCGGCCCCATGGGGCGTTTCACGATCTCCACCTCGTCGATCCTGGGCTGACCGCTCCAGGAGCGGTAGACGATCTCGTCATCGATCAGCAGCACGAGTGCGGTGAAGCGCCAACCGGTGGTCTCGGTGCGGCGATGGAAGTTCAGGAAATCAGGCCAGAAGGAGCCGGTCCGGACCTTGGAGATGCGGCCCCCCACCACCTCCACGCCGCGACAGGCGTCGCGTGCCTCCAGGCAGGCAAGGATGCCCGGGTCCAGGTCCTCGCGTTTGAGCAGGGCGCTGGGCACGAAGCGGCGTACCACATCGGCGTGGGTCAGCAGGGTCATGTTGGGGTGATGCGCGGGGGCAAACCCATTTCGCTCCAGCGCCTTGCGGTCGCTCTTACGCGGCTGCAGGGCCTCCAGCGCCGCGCGCGCTTCCTCGAAGCTGTTGAAGCTCGTGGTGTCGATATGCGACTCGGGCAGCATGGACGCACAGCCCGACAGGAAGCCGGCCAGCAGGCCGACACCACAACACTTGATCCACCCTGTACACACCATGCGGACTATCATGGCGGCCCGCCCCAGCCCACGACATCAGGAGTTCCCCCATGTTGCGTCCTCACGCCAGCTTAGTCACCACCGGCCTCATGCTGGCCGCCCTGCTTCCGCTGGCACCGGCCCCGGCGCTGGCCCAGGCCAAGGTGGTGCAGACGCCCTACCAGAATCCCAAGGCCCTGGTCGACATCTTCCTCGACGATCCGGCCAAGCTCGGTGCCGCGCTCTACTGGGTGCGCAGCTTCGTGAACCCGCTGACCGAGGCACCCTACAGCATGTTCCCCGAGGACATCAAGGTCATCGTGCTGCTGCACGGCACCGAGATCGTGGCGCTGGCGAAAAAGAACGCCGCGCGCTACGAGGAGGTGCTGCAGCGCATGCGCTACTACGCCGAGACGGGGGTGAAGTTCCGGGTCTGCGGCCTGGCGCTGCAGGACTACGGCTACACACCCGCCGACATGCAGGACTTCGTGGAGGTGGCGCCCTCGGCCATCACCGAGCTGGTGCACTGGCAGAACCAGGGTTATGCGCTGGTGCCGGCCATCGTGCAGGACAAGAAGTTCTCGATCGAGCAGATCCGCTGAGCCCCTGCCGCAAAGAAAACGGGACCCGCGGGTCCCGTTTTCATGACGTGCTGAGAGGACTCAGGCGGCGTAGCCCGGATTGGGCAGCACGCCTTCGACCTTGGGCATGTTGAGCTGGCGCGGCGCGACCTTGCCGCCGCGTGCCTTGAGCCAGGTCTCGACCACGTCCCACACGGGCTTGTTGCCGGCGTTGCGCGCCTCCTCGGCCACCGGCGCCCAGCCAGCCACCTTGTAGAGCTTGTCCGCCTCGATGCGCCGGCCCTTGAGCGTCATGTTGTCGATGCGCTGGCCCATGCCGGCCACGGGATTGCAGGTGTAGGACAGCCCGCCCACGCGCACCATGTCGCCGCCCTGCTGGTAGTAGGGATCGGGGTTGAAGAGGTTGTCGCAGACGTCCTCGAGCACGGTCTTGATCATGGCGCCGCTCATCTCGCTGACCGTGGCGTAGGAGTAGGTCGTCGCCGTCATGTCCATGAGCCACTCGCGCGTGATGGCCTGGCCCGGCAGCAGGCTGGTGCCCCAGCGGAAGCCGGGCGAGAAGGCCAGGTCCGCACCCTGCACATCCATGAGGGCGTCGAGCAGCAGCTGGTCGCCCGTGCCGTTGAAGTTGCCGCGGCGGTAGAGCGTGCCCTCGGTCACGGCCAGCACCTCGTTGAGCTTGCTCTCGTAGGGCGCGCGGATCTTGGTGATCAGCGCGTCCATGGCCGGGTCGGCCGGCAGCATGTTGGCGAAGACGGGCAAGAGCTTGTAGCGGAAGTCCACCACCTTCCTGTCCTTGACCTGGAAGTCGATCACGCCAAGGAACTTGCCGTTGGAGCCGGCATTGGTGACGATGGTCTTGCCACCCTTGTTGCTCACGATGCTGGCCACGGGCATGCCGTCGTGCGTGTGACCGCCCAGGATGGCGTCGATGCCGCTCACGCGGCTGGCCATCTTGAGGTCCACGTCCATGCCGTTGTGCGAGAGCACGACCACGACATGCGCGCCCTTGGCGCGCGCCTCGTCCACCACCTTCTGCATGTTCTCGTCCTGGATGCCGAAGGACCAGTCCGCCACCATGTAGCGCGGGTTGGCGATGGGGGTGTAGGGGAAGGCCTGGCCGATGATGGCGCAGGGCACGCCGTTGATCTCGCGGATCACATAGGGCTTGAACACCGGGTCACCGAAATCGGTGGTGGTGACGTTCTGCGCCACGAAGTCCACCTTGCCCGCGAAATCCTTCTCGATGATTTCCTTCACGCGCTCCATGCCGTAGGTGAATTCCCAGTGGCCGGTCATCACGTCCACGCCCAGCAGCTTGCAGGCGTCGACCATGTCCTGCGCATTGGTCCACAGCGAGGTGGCCGAGCCCTGCCAGGTGTCGCCACCGTCGAGCAGCAGCGCGCCGGGGCGGCTGGCCTGGAGTCGCTGCACCAGCGTGGACAGATGGGCGAAGCCACCGACCTTGCCGTAGCGTTGCGCCGCCTTCTCGAAGTCGAGGTAGGTCAGCGCATGCGCCTCAGCGGTGCCCGGACGCACCTTGGCGACCTTGAGCAGGTGCTCGCCCACGAGGTGCGGCAGGCGGCCCTTCATGCCGGCGATGCCCAGGTTCACATTGGGCTCTCGGAAATGGATGGGCTTGAGCTGCGCGTGGCAGTCGGTCATGTGCAGCAGGGACACATTGCCGAACTTCGGAATGTCGTACAGGCCCTGCGCCGCCGTGGCCGCATCGGCCTCGGCATAGGCACCCAGGCCCATGCCGGCCATGGTGCCGGCACCCAGCACCTGCATGAATTCGCGCTTGGAGAGATTCATAGTTCAGTCTTCACTGATATGTGTAAAGAAAAAAAGGCCCGGGGTTGGTCCCCGGGCCGATGGTAGACCTTACTGGTTGACGGGCGACTTGGGGTCGAGCAGCAGCGCCATGATGTGCTTCATCTGCGCCTCGGTCAGCACGCCCTTGTGACCCGCGCGCGGCATCTGCGAGCAGGCGTTGTAGGCACGCGCGTTGTAGATCTTGCCCCAGGTGTACTGGATGATGGCGGCCGACTCGGGCGCGTAGAGATTGCTCACGCCGCGGATCTTGCCGTAGTTGTAGAGGCTCGGGCCCAGGGTGCCGAAGGAAATCTCCTGCTTGCTGATCTGGTGGCAGTTGTAGCAGTTGCCGCCGTTCTCGCTGCCGGCCGCATCGGTCCAGGTCATGCCACGGCCGCTCTGGGCGATCTTCTCGCCTTCCTTCCAGTCGCCGATGTACTGGCCACCGGCCGGCCACTTGATGGTCGCCATATTGGCCGCCTCGATGGCCTTGGCCCATTTTTCATCGATGGGCTTGCCGGCCACATCGGCCTTCATGCACTCGCGGTTGGCGTCGTCCAGCACCAGGCGGTCCATCTTGGCCTGGCCCTGGTCACGGAAGGAGGCCTGCATGATCTCGGCGGTCTTCTTGTCGAGTTCCGCGCTGCTGGGCAGGCTGGCACAGCCAGCGACGAGGACAGCCGTCACGGCGAGCGCTGCAGCGGTGATGTATTGCGTCTGTTTCTTCATGTTCGTGTCTCCAACTCAGCGCTTGATGGCCGGCGCGATGTTCTCGGCGCCCTTGGCATTCACACCCATATAGGTGCCCAGGGCCACGGTGGCCTCGCTGCCGAAGAGCGGCGCCGGGAAACGCTGCTGACGGTAGCAGTCGTTCAGGCGCAGCTGCATGCTCCACATCTGGCCGTTGGACACACGGTAGGCCGGCCAGGCGGCGAAGCCGACGCCGTCGCCCGGGTTCTTGGTGAGGTTGGGCAGGTCCTGCAGGCGGATGCGCTTGCCGTCTTCACCATGGCAGGACGCGCAGGAGAAATCGTGCGAACCGCCGCGCATGTAGAAGATGCGCTTGCCGACTTCGTACATGACCTTTTCCTGCTCGTGGCCCTGGGGCAGGTTGAACTTCAGACCGCGCGACTCGGCAGCGATCCAGGTCGCCAGCGCGGTCACATTGGCCATCTCGCCGCGGCCGAAGGGCGTCTTGGCGACCTCGGCGCCGTTGAAGCCCTGCAGCATCTCCATGCAGCTCACGAGGCGCGACTCGAGGTCCTGCACCTTGCCGGTGTCGGCAAAGTAACGCGGCAGCTCGACGAAGGCGCCCTTGACCACGCCCGGACCCTTGCCCAGATCGCACTTTTCCAGCGACACGTTCTTGGGGCCGCGCTTCTGTTTCCAGAGGTCTTCACCCTTGGCTTCGAAAAGTTCGGCGGGGTTGCCGTCGGCCAGCATGGCGCGGTACTCGGCAATGCCGTCGGCGGCGGATTTCTGCGCCAGCGCGGGGACGCTGATCAGCGTGGCCGCGAGGGCCAGGGTCCAACGTTTCATGTGTCTCACCTCGTCGTTTTGTTGTGCAAGCAAAAAATGGAGAAGGACAACGCCCTTCTCCATCCATCCCGTTGGGGATCAGGACACCGTCGCTTCGTCGGTGCGGCTGTCGCCCTTGTTGTCCTTCCAGCTCACGCTGATCTTGTCGCCGGCCTTGGCGCCCTTGACCACGAACTGCATGAAGGGGTTCTTGGAAACGGCCGGTCCCCACTCGGCGGTCAGCACGACCTTGCCGTTGTGGGAGGCACTGACTTCACTGATGAACCAGGCGGGGATGGTCT
>JAIERT010000375.1 GCA_019746735.1 Burkholderiaceae bacterium
TCCTCGCACACGGGCAGGCCCATGGCCTGCAGGGCGTCGAGCATCTGCGCGTGGGTGGCGGGCACAGCCCAGCCCTGCACTTCGCCCAGGCCATAGGCATAGAAGCTCAGCGGGCGCTGGGCCACCAGCGCCGGGTCGAGCTGGCGGATCGCGCCGGCCGCGGTATTGCGCGGATTGATGAAGGTCTTCTCGCCTTTTTCGCGCTGCCTGGCATTGAGCGCCTCGAAGTCTTCGCGGCGCATATAGACCTCGCCGCGCACTTCCAGCACCGCTGGAGGCCACGCCCCGGTTTCGCCGCTGGGCCGCTCCAAGGCGAAACGCGCCCCCTCGGGGGGCAGCGAACCTCGCGCAGCGGGGAGCGTGGGGGCCAACAGCCGCAAGGGGATCTGGCCGATGGTGCGCACGTTCTGCGTCACATCCTCACCGGTCTCGCCGTCGCCACGCGTGGCGGCCTGCACCAGCACGCCGCCTTCGTAGCGCAGGTTGATGGCCAGACCGTCGAACTTGAGCTCGGCCGCGTACTCCATGGGCGGATCAGACTCCTGCAGCCCCAGTGCCTTGCGCACACGGGCGTCGAAGCTCTGCGCACCGGCCGCCGTGGTGTCGGTCTCGGTCTCGATGGACAGCATGGGTACCGCATGGCGCACGGGCGTCAGGCCGTCGAGCACCTTGCCGCCCACACGCTGGGTCGGCGAGTCGGGCGTCAGCAATTCGGGATGCGCGGCTTCGAGCGCCTGCAGCTCGCGAAACAGGCTGTCGTACTCCGCGTCCGGGATCTCGGGCGCGTCGAGCACGTAGTAGCGGTGGGCGTGGTGGTGCAGCAGGCGGTGCAGTTCCCGCACGCGCTCGGCGGGGGATGGGGCGGCAGGCGCCGCGTCGAACAAATCGGGCGTCATCGGTGCGGCAGGACAGTCAGGAGAACAGACGACGGGCCAACACCGAGCCCGCCGAGAGCTCGCGTGCGTCGAGCTTGTCGTAGAGGGTCTCGAGCTCGGAGCCGATCAGGTCCATGGCGTCGCTGCTCAGGGGCTGGCCGTTGTCGTCGGTGATCTGGCCGTCCATGACCTCGGCGAGGTGCTTGACGGCCTCGCGCAGGCGTACGTAGGGCTGTTCGCTGCGCGGCACCTGGGCCACGTCCAGACTCAGCATGACGTCCCGGATGGCGGTCATCGAGGGATCGGCGGCCAGGGCCGCCTGCGGGTCGTACTGCAATCCCAGGATGGGCGACTGGCCGGCCTGCGTCGCGGGCAACACCATGCGTCCGGGCAGCACGCCGGCAACGAAGCCCACGCGTGCGGCGTGCTGCTGCACATAGCCAGCACTCCAGGCGGTCTGGCGCGCGCGCAGCGTGACGCTGAGCTGGGCGTCGTGCTCGCTGGCAAAGGCATCGAGCTCGCGGCCGCGCGCCACGGCGTCGAGCATGTCCGGGAATTCGGGCGTACCGCCCAGCGCGTCGGCCAGGGCCTGGGTCTTAACGACGAACTCCGAGTATTCGATTTCGTTCAGTGCGCCGGCACGGTTCGCCAGCTGCACGCCGGCCTGCAACGCGCTGTAGCGATGGCCGGGCTGCGGCGGCTCCCACTGGCCATCGGCCTGGTGCAGGCCCTCGATCCCATAAGGCTTGCTGCCGACGCGGCGCGTGGCCGGCATGTGTTGCAGCACCGCCTCGCCCGACACGGGGTGCTCGAGTTCGATGGTGGCGAGCACGTCGATCAGCGGGTCCAGCAGCGGCTTCCTATCAGCCGCAGGCGGCAGCATCAGGCCACCGGCGGCCGGCACGGCGTCGAGCACGGGGTCCACCGGTCCTGCCGCCGGATGCGTCGCGACCCGGCCTTCGGGCTCGGGATCAGCCAGGCGCGGCTGATGGCGCCGCGCGGTCCAGACGCCATGCAGCACCAGTGCGGCGAGCAGAAGCACGCCGGCGATGGCCAGTCCGATCTGCAGCTTGCTCATCGGGACCCGGCTCCGCGCTGCCTCAGGCGGCCTCGGCCATGGACACGGCGGACTCCATGTCCACCGCCACGATGCGCGAGACGCCCTGCTCCTGCATGGTTACGCCGATCAGCTGCTCGGCCATCTCCATCGCGATCTTGTTGTGGCTGATGAAGAGGAACTGCGTGCCCTTGCTCATGCTGCTCACGAGCTTGGCGTAACGCTCGGTGTTGGCGTCGTCCAGCGGCGCGTCCACCTCGTCCAGCAGGCAGAACGGTGCGGGATTGAGCTGGAAGATGGCAAACACCAGGGCGATGGCGGTCAGCGCCTTCTCGCCGCCCGAGAGCAGGTGGATGGTCTGGTT
This sequence comes from Burkholderiaceae bacterium, assembly GCA_019746735.1. Taxonomy (GTDB): domain Bacteria; phylum Pseudomonadota; class Gammaproteobacteria; order Burkholderiales; family Burkholderiaceae_C; genus Hylemonella. The sequence goes on from JAIERT010000375.1 coordinate 2,297, forward strand.
CTTCTTGCCTGGCGGCTGGGCCATGACCTGCACGCCGGCGTCGAGGATCTCGTCGCCGGTCATGATGAGCTTGGCCTGGCCGCCACCGAAGAGCTCGGGGAACATGCGGCCGAAATGCTCGTTGACGGTCTTGAAGGTGCCGGCCAGCAGCTCGCGGGTTTCACCGTCGATCTTGCGGATGGCGTCTTCCAGCGTGTTCATGGCGTCGGTCAGGTCCGCAGACTGCGCGTCGAGGAACTGCTTGCGTTCGCGGGCATGGGCCAGTTCGTCGAGCGCGGCCAGGTTGACCGCGCCCAGGGCGGCAATCTCTCGATTGAGGCGCTCGATCTCACCCTGCAGGCCGGTGAGGCGCACATTGCCGTCCGTGATGGACTGGGCCACGGCCGCCAGATCGGCCTGGGCCTCGGCCAGCAGCTGCTCGTACTGCTCGAAGCCCAGGCGCGCAGCCTGCTCCTTGAGCTGCATGTCCTGGATACGCTGGCGCAAGGGATCGAGCTCGCGCTCGAGCTTGAGGCGGCGCTCGTCGCTGGCGCGCAGCTTGGCGGTCAGGTCGTCGTACTCGCTCTTCTTGGCGGCCAGGGCCTGCTCGCGCTCGAGCTTCAGGGCCAGGGCATTCTGCAAACCGGCCTGGGCCGCGGCGTCGGTCAGGCGTGCAAGCTCGTCGCGCGCGCGCTGTTCCTCGCCGGTGATGGACGCAGCCTGCTGTTCGGCGGTCTCGATGGCACGCGCGAGCTCGGCCTTGCGCGCGTCCAGCGTGCGCAGCGAGAAGGTGGCCTCCTGCGCCTGGCGCTCCAGGGCGCGCTGTTGTTCGCGGCAGGCATTGAGCTTGCGCTCGGCTTCGAGCACGCGCTCGTCGAGCTGGGCGTGGCGCTCCTGGCTGTCGGCCAGCTGCATGTCGAGCTCCTCGAAGCGCCCCTCGGCCGCGACACGACGCTCCTGCAGCTCTTCAAGCAAGGCATCGACCTCGGCCAGGTCGCCGGCGATCTGTTCACTGCGCGCACGGGTCTGCTCGGCCAGCTGGGTCAGGCGCAGGGTCTCGACCTGCAGCTCGTGGGCCCGGCTCTGGGTCTCGCTGGCCTCGCGGCGCGCCGTGACCAGGCGCTGCGAGGCGTCGGCATAGGCAGCCTCGGCGCGGACCAGGGCGGTGCGAGCTTCCTCGCTGATCAGCGACTGCGCACGCAGCTGCTTCTCGAGGTTCTCGATCTCCTGAGCGCGGGCCAGCAAGCCGGCCTGCTCGGAATCCTGGGCGTAGAAGCTCACGCTGTGCAGGCTGACAGCGTGGCCGCTCTTCACATAGATGGTCTCGCCGGGCTGCAGCTGGTTGCGCTGGGCCAGGGCTTCCTCGAAGCTGGAGGCGGTGTAGCAACCCTGCAGCCAGTCCACGAGCACAGCCTTGAGGCCGGCGTCGTTGACACGCAGCAGGTCGGCCAGACGAGGCAGAGCGGCAGAGCGCTCAGGCACACCCGCCTGCGGCGCGCTGTAGAAGGCCAGCTTGGCCGGCGGCGCATCGGCCCCGAAGGCCTTGACCATGTCCAGGCGACTGACCTCGAGCGCGCCCATGCGTTCGCGCAGCGCGGCTTCGAGGGCGTTTTCCCAGCCCTGCTCGATGTGCAGCTTGGTCCACAGGGCCTGCAGATCGGCCAGGCCATGCTTGGCCAGCCAGGGCTGGAGCTTGCCGTCGGTCTTGACCTTGTCCTGCAGTGCCTTGAGCGCTTCCATGCGCGCCGACAGGTCGGTCTGCTTGGCGGCTTCGGTGTTCAGGGTTTCCTGCTGGGCGCGGCGCGCCTCGTCAAGCTGCGGCACGCTGTCCTGCAACTCGTGCAGGCGGGCCTCGGCCACGGCCGCGGCCTCGTTGGCCTGGGCCGATTGGGTCTGCAGGCTCTGCAGGCGCGCCTCGTCGGGGGCGGCCAGGGCCTTTTGGTCCGTATCCAGGCGCTCGCGGCGCTGGTTCAGCTGGCGGCTCTGTTCGTCGATGCTGCGCTGCTCGGCAGCCAGCACCTGGATCTGCTGCTGGACCTGGCCCACGCTGCTGCGCTGCTCGTTGGCCTTGTTCTGCGCCTGGCGCAGGGCCTCCTCCAGGTCCGGCAGGGCCATGGACTGCTCTTCGAGCTGCGCGGCGAGTTCGGTGGTCTTTTCCTCACCCACCAGGGCCAGCTCGGACAGCTTCTCGATCTCGGCCTGCGCATCGGTCTTGCGCGTGGCCCACTGAGCGGTCTGTTCCTTGAGCGTGTTAAGGCGCTCCTCGACACGCTGGCGACCCTCGACCACGAAGCGGATCTCGGCCTCCAGACGGCCGACTTCGGTGCTGGCCTCGTAGAGCTGCCCCTGGGCCTGATTGACCTGGTCGCCCGCTGCGTAGTGGGCCTGGCGGATGGTTTCCAGGTCGGCCTCGATGTGGCGCAGGTCGGCCACGCGCGACTCGAGCTCGATGACGGCCTTCTCGCCCTCCTGCTTGATCCGGGTCTGGTCCGCCTCGGCTTCGGAACGCTTGAGGTACCAGAGCTGCTGTTGCTTGAGCGTGACGTCGGCATGCAGGTTGTTGTACTTCTGCGCGACCTCGGCCTGGCGCTCGAGCTTCTCGAGGTTGGCGTTGAGTTCGCGCAGGATGTCCTCGACGCGGGTCAGGTTCTCGCGCGTGTCCGAGAGGCGGTTCTCGGTCTCGCGGCGGCGCTCCTTGTACTTGGAAACGCCGGCAGCCTCCTCCAAGAAGAGGCGCAGTTCCTCGGGCTTGGACTCGATGATGCGGCTGATCGTGCCCTGGCCGATGATGGCGTAGGCGCGCGGGCCCAGGCCCGTACCCAGGAACACGTCCTGCACGTCACGCCGGCGCACGGGCTGGTTGTTGATGTAGTAGCTGCTGGTGCCGTCACGCGTGAGCACGCGCTTGACGGCGATTTCCGAGTACTCGCGGAAAGGACCGCCGGCCCGGTGGTCGGCGTTGTCGAACACCAGTTCCACGCTGGAGCGGCTGGCCGGCTTGCGCGTAGTGGTGCCGTTGAAGATCACGTCCTGCATGGACTCGCCGCGCAGCTCGCTGGCGCGGCTCTCGCCCAGCACCCAGCGCACGGCGTCCATGATGTTGGACTTGCCGCAGCCGTTGGGGCCGACCACGCCCACCAGCTGGCCCGGCAGCATGAAGTTGGTCGGCTCGGCGAAGGACTTGAAACCGGAAAGCTTGATCGAGGTAAGACGCACGGTGGTGGGCTCGGTCGTGGGAACGGGAAGAACGCGAAATCATAACGTCCCGAAGCACGTGAAAAGGAGCCACGGCGCACTGCTTTTGTGCTAGGTTCGCCCCGGGTAAACCCGGGCTGGTTGCATTTCTACACACAGTCCGGCAAGGCGCCATGGCGCACATGCCGCAGAGCGTGTAGATTCACGAGCTTTGAGTCGACCGAACGCAGAAAAAACGCCACCATGAACCAGGCCGCCAGTGACAACGCCCCGCAGGTCGCCCAGACCACCCTCAAGGAACTGGGCCTGCGCCCGGGCATCGCACTGCAGGTGCGGCGGCTGGTGGAAGGCGCCAGCAAGAAGGAAGCCCAGCTCTTCGGCGCCATCGAAAACCGCGGCGTCATGGTCGGCCCCCAGGGCCCCGAGGGCGAGGACCCGGGCCTGACCGAGGGGGACGTCTGCATCGTGCGCGGATTCACAGGCCAGCACGAGTTCTCCTTCATCAGCAAGGTACTGCAGACCTATGACAAGCCCTTTGTCTATGCCCTGCTGGCCTACCCGAACCAGGTGGACGCACGCCTGGTGCGCCAGTCCCTGCGCACCAGGACCCGCTGGCCCGTCGTGACCCAGATGGGCGACCAGCAGCAGGAAGGCCTGCTCGTGGACATCAGCCTGCAGGGCGCCATGGTCAGCACCCCGGACACCGTGGCCGCCGTGGGCAAGGTCATCAGCCTCACGATCCAGGGCCTGGTCGAGGGTGAACTCAACCCCATCACCGTCAAGGCCACGGTCTGCCACAGCCACCGCGCCCAGGACGGCGAATCGCACTTCACCGGCATGGCTTTCCACTCGCTAACTCAACAGGACAAGTTGGTGCTGAGCTACCTCACCAATACCCCACGCCCTTGAGGGGCACCACGCACAGGGCCCCCAAGCTGTGCATTACTGCATGGACAAACGGGTAAAAATTTGACCCGCGTCTAGCACAGGGCTTCCCACCCACATAGGATGCGTCCTCGCTCAAAGAGGAACGCATCACATGAATCCGGAAGTCATCTCCAGCTACGACCCGCAGTACGTCGGTCTCTCTTTTCTTCTTGCTTTCGTCGGCTCCTTCGTTGCCCTGTCGGCGGCCCGTCGCATGATCGGCCCGAACGGCCGCATCAACAGCTTCGACCTCCTGGCCGCGACCCTGGCGCTGGGAGGGATCGGCGTCTGGACCATGCACTTCATCGGCATGGCCGCGCTCAAGATGGACCTGCGGGTCGGCTACTCGATGACCGAGACCGTGATCTCGCTGATCGTCGTCTGCGCATCGACCGCCTTCGGACTGGTTTACGTGGCCCGGGATCCGAGCAACCGGCAACGGCTGCTGGTCGCCGGGGCCACGGTGGGCGCCGGTGTGGTGGTCATGCACTACCTGGGCATGTACGGCATGCGCTTCGGTGGCTACATCGACTGGGCCTCGGGCCTGGTCGCTCTCTCCATCCTGATCGCCGTCATCGCCGCCACGGCGGCACTCTGGCTGGCCTTCAACACCAAGCCGGTGGCCCTGCGCCTCGTGGCCGCAGCCGTCATGGCCGTGGCCGTCTGCGCCATGCATTACACCGGCATGGCCGCCGCCGATTTCGTCTGCACCACGGCCGATCGCCTGGCGCCGCCGCGCGGCTTCGGTGTGATCATCTCCACCGATCTGCCCAATGTGGTCACGGTCATGGCCATCGGCATCACGCTGGTGCTGTCCATCGACCTGCTGGTGCAGCGCGCACTGCGATCGGCCCGCTCAGCGCGCTGACGGCCGCAACGGGCGGGGAGTTCCGGGATAATTCCGTCCCATGAACACCCTGCTCCAGAAGCTGCAGCCCTATCCCTTCGAACGGCTGCGGCAGCTTTTTGCCGGCATCACGCCCAACCCCGCCTACCGCCCCATCAGCCTGGGCATTGGTGAGCCCAAGCACGCCACGCCCGACTTCATCAAGCAGGCCCTCGCGGGCGCGCTCGACACCGGGCTGACCGGCTATCCCGCCACGGCCGGTGAGCCTGCGCTCAAGGAGGCCATGGCTGGCTGGCTGCAGCGCCGCTATGGCGTCACGGTCCATCCGGGCACCCAGATCCTGCCCGTCAACGGCTCGCGCGAGGCGCTGTTCGCGTTGACGCAGACCTTGGTGGACGGCAGCCGGCCCGGTGCGCTGGTCCTCTGCCCCAATCCCTTCTATCAGATCTACGAGGGCGGCGCGTTGCTGGCCGGCGCCGAGCCCTATTACGTCCCCAGCGACCCGGCACGCAACTTCGCGGTGGACTGGGACTCGGTGCCGCCCGAGGTCTGGGCCCGCACCCAGCTGATCTTCACCTGCTCCCCCGGCAACCCGACAGGCGCCGTGATGCCGCTGGACGAGTGGAAAAAACTCTTCGAGCTCAGCGATCGCTACGGTTTCGTGATCGCCTCGGACGAGTGCTACAGCGAGATCTACTTCCGCGACGAGCCGCCCCTGGGCGGACTCGAAGCGGCGCTCAAGCTGGGGCGCACGGAGTTCAGGAACCTGATTGCCCTGACCAGCCTGTCCAAACGCAGCAATGTGCCAGGCCTGCGCAGCGGCTTCGTGGCCGGCGATGCCGCCATCATGAAGGCCTTTCTGCTCTACCGCACCTACCATGGCAGTGCCATGAGCCATGTGGTGCAGGCGGCCAGCGTCGTGGCCTGGAACGATGAGCAGCACGTCATCGACAACCGCAATCTGTACCGGCAGAAATTCGCTGCTGTCACCCCGATGCTGGCGTCCGTGCTCGATGTCGCCCTGCCCGACGCAGCCTTCTATCTCTGGGCCGGGGTGCGCGGATCCGACACCGAGTTCGCCCGGGAGCTCTACGCTCTTTACAATGTCACCGTACTGCCCGGCAGCTATCTCGCGCGCGAGGCCCGCGGCGTCAATCCCGGCGCCGGGCGCGTGCGCATGGCGCTGGTGGCCGAAACCGCCGAGTGCGTGGAAGCGGCCGAGCGCATCGTCCAATTTGTGAAATCCCGAAACTGAGAACTGAACACGACATGAGCCAACAACTGCAACAGATCATCGAAGCCGCCTGGGACAACCGCGCCAATATCTCCGTCAAGTCCGCCCCCAAGGAAGTGGCCGAGGCCGTCGAGCACGTGATTTCCGAACTCAACAAGGGCCGCCTGCGCGTGGCCACGCGCGAGTCTGTCGGCAAGTGGACCGTGCACCAGTGGATCAAGAAGGCGGTGCTGCTGTCCTTCCGCCTCAAGGACAACGAGGTCGTCAAGGCTGGCGACCTGGGTTTCTATGACAAGGTGCAGACCAAGTTCGCCCACCTGTCCGCCGAGGAAATGGCCGCCACCGGTGTGCGCGTGGTGCCGCCGGCCGTGGCCCGCCGCGGCAGCTACATCGCCAAGGGCGCCATCCTGATGCCCAGCTACGTCAACATCGGCGCCTATGTCGACGAGAACACCATGGTCGACACCTGGGCCACCGTGGGCTCCTGCGCCCAGATCGGCAAGAACGTGCACCTCTCGGGCGGCGTGGGCATCGGTGGCGTGCTGGAGCCTGTGCAGGCCGGCCCGACCATCATCGAGGACAACTGCTTCATCGGCGCACGCTCGGAAGTGGTCGAGGGCGTGGTCGTGGAAGAGAATTCCGTGCTCGGCATGGGCGTGTACATCGGCCAGAGCACGCCGATCTTCAACCGTGACACCGGCGAAATCGTCTATGGCCGCGTGCCCAGTGGCAGCGTGGTCATCAGCGGCAACCTGCCCAAGAAGACCAAGGGCGGCCAGGACTACAGCACCTACGCCGCCATCATCGTCAAGACCGTGGATGCGCAGACGCGCTCCAAGACCAGCCTGAACGACCTGCTGCGCGACTGATACCGACTGACAGGGCTCCAGACCCGCCACGGAGGAAACATGAGCACCACTGCCGAACGCCCCATGGGCACGATGGAACGGATCCTGCGCCTGATGGCCGAGAAGAAGGCCTCGGACATCTACCTGTCGGCCCATTCGCCGGCACTGATCCGCATCAACGGCCAGTGCGTGCCCATCAACAACCAGGCCTTGCCGGCCGAGGCGCCGCGCAACCTGCTGGCCGAGATCATCCCCGAGGAGCGCATGGCTGAGCTCGACGCGTACAGCGAGCTCAACATGGGCTTCCCGCTGCAGGGTGTGGGACGTTTTCGCCTCAGCGCCATGCGCCAGCGCGGCTCGGTGGCGGCTGTGATCCGCTTCGTCTCGGGGGATATCCCCACGCTGGGCTCGCTCTCGCTGCCACCCATACTGGGTGATCTCATCATGGAAAAGCGCGGGCTGATCCTCATGGTCGGCGCCACCGGCATGGGCAAGAGCACCACGCTGGCGGCCATGATCGACTACCGCAACGAGAACGCCTCGGGCCACATCCTGACAATCGAAGACCCGATCGAGTACCTGTTCAAGAACAAGCGCTCGGTGGTGAACCAGCGCGAGATCGGGGCCGACACCAAGAACCTGCACACCGCGCTGCAGAACGCGCTGCGCCAGGCCCCGGACGTGATCATGATCGGCGAGATCCGCGACCGTGAGACCATGTCCGCCGCCATCGCCTACGCGCAGTCGGGGCACCTCTGCCTGGCCACCATGCACGCCAACAACAGTTACCAGGCCCTGAACCGGATCCTGAGCTTCTACCCGGTCGAAGTGCGCCAGACCATGCTCGGCGACCTGGCCAGTGCCATGAAAGCCATCGTCTCGCAGCGCCTGCTGCGCACGGTCACGGGCAGCCGTACGCCAGCGGTGGAGATCATGCTCAACACCAAGCTGATCTCCGAGCTGATCGAGAAAGGCGACTTCTCCAGCATCAAGGAGGCGCTGGAGAAGGCCATGGCCGAGGGCTCGCAGAACTTCGAGCAGGACATCGCCCGCCTCATCACCGACGGCGTGATCGATCGCAAGGAAGGCCTGGCCAACTCCGACTCGCCCACCAACCTCATGTGGCGCCTGCAGAACGACTTCCAGAAGCCATCCCAGGCCCAGGCGGCCGAAGACCACCACGACGACGAACCGTCTTTCACCGAGATCACGCTCGACGTGAAGCACGGCTGACGGGCCTCCCCTCCTTTTCCGCATGTCCCTCACCCTGCAACTGACCGAACAGCTGATCGCCCGTCCCTCCGTCACCCCGGACGACGCCGGTTGCCAGCAGCTCATCGCCGAACGCCTCCAGCCCCTGGGTTTTGCCTGCGAGAGCCTGGCCAGCGGCCCGGATGATTTCCGCGTCAGCAATCTCTGGGCCCAGCGCACCGCCGCCCCCGACGCACCGCTGCTGGTCTTTGCCGGCCACACCGACGTGGTGCCCACCGGTCCGGTCGCGCAGTGGAGCCAGGACCCGTTCATGCCCACACACCGTGGCGGCAGGCTCTATGGCCGCGGCGCGGCCGACATGAAGACCTCGATCGCGGCCTTTGTCGTGGCCGTGGAGGAGTTCGTGGCGGCGCGGCCCCAGGCCCCGCTGAACATCGCCCTGCTGCTGACCAGCGACGAGGAAGGCCCGGCCGTGGACGGCACCGTCAAGGTCTGCGAGGCCCTCGACGCCCGCGGTGTGCAGCTGGACTACTGCATCGTCGGCGAACCCACGTCGGTGCAGCGCACCGGTGACATGATCAAGAACGGCCGGCGCGGCACCATGAGCGGCAAGCTCACGGTCAAGGGTGTGCAGGGCCATATCGCCTACCCGCATCTAGCCAGGAACCCGATCCACCTGTTCGCCCCGGCACTGGCGGAGCTGACGGCCATCGCGTGGGACCGTGGCAACGTCTTCTTCCCGCCCACCACCTGGCAGGTCAGCAACATCCACGGCGGCACCGGCGCGAGCAACGTGATCCCCGGCGCCATCGTGGTGGACTTCAACTTCCGCTTCTGCACCGAATCCACCCCCGAGAGCCTGCAGCAGCGCCTGACGGCCGTGCTGGACCGGCACGAGCTCGACTACGAACTGGCCTGGACCATCGGCGGCCTGCCCTTCCTGACCAAGCCCGGCACCCTGGTCAACGCCGTGCGCGACGCGATCCGTGACGAGACGGGTCTCGAGACCGAGCTGTCCACCACCGGCGGCACCAGCGATGGCCGCTTCATCGCCCGTATCTGCCCGCAGGTCATCGAGCTCGGCCCCTCGAACGCCACGATCCACAAGATCGACGAGCATATCCCCGTGGCCGACATCGAGCCGCTCAAGAACATCTACCGGCGCGTGCTGGAAAAGCTCGCGTCATGAGCGGGCAGCCCGCCACCGAGCCGACCGTGATCTCCTTGATCGAGGCCGGCGCACAGCAGCTGGAGACCGCGCAGCTGGCCTACGGCCACGGCACCACCAACGCTTTCGACGAAGCTGCCTGGCTGGTGCTCTGGCGCCTGGGCCTGCCGCTGGACGACCTCGACGGCGTGGCCGAACGCGCCGTGACACCCGAGCAGCAGGCGCAGGTCGCGGCCCTGCTGCTGCAGCGCATCCAGACCCGCAAGCCCGCCGCCTATCTGACCAAAGAAGCCTGGCTGCAGGGCGTGCCCTTCTATGTGGACGAGCGCGCCATCGTGCCGCGCAGCTTCATTGCCGAGTTGCTGGCCGATGGCACCATCGATGCTTGGCTGGGCGAGCACACACGGCGCGTGCTGGACCTGTGCACCGGCAATGGCAGCCTGGCCGTGCTGGCCGCGCTGGCCTGGCCCGAGGTGACGGTGGACGGTGCCGATCTCTCCGAGGACGCCCTGGCCGTGGCCCGCATCAACGTCGAGAAGCACGGCTTGCAGGACCGCATCACCCTGCTGCACTCCGACGGCCTGAGCAGTGTGCGCGGCCCTTACGACCTGATCCTCTGCAACCCGCCGTACGTCAATGCGCAGAGCATGGCCGCCCTGCCCGCTGAATACCGGGCCGAGCCCGAGCTGGCGCTGGCCGGCGGCAGCGACGGCATGGACTTCATCCGCAAGCTGTTGCGCGAGGCTCCGGCACAGATGAGCGAACACGCCGTGCTGGTGCTGGAGATCGGCAACGAGCGCGACTATTTTGAAGCCGCCTTCCCACGACTGGAAGTCGCCTGGCTGGAAACGAGTGCTGGCGCAGACCAGGTCCTGCTGGTCACCCGAGAAGCACTGCTGAAACCCCAATGATCACCTTGAAAAACGTCACCTTGCGCCGCGGCGCCAAGGTGATTCTCGACGGCGCGTCCGCCACCATCAACCCGGGCGAAAAAGTCGGCCTCGTAGGCCGCAACGGTGCCGGCAAGTCCACCCTCTTTGCCCTGCTCAACGGCACGCTGCACGAGGACGCCGGTGAATGCTATATCCCTGCGCAATGGCGCCTGGCCCAGGTGGCGCAGGACATGCCGGAGACCAGCGAGTCGGCGACCGAGTTCGTGATCGCGGGCGACACACGCCTGGCCGCCGCCCAGGCCGAGGTCACGGCAGCCGAAGCCACGGAGGACGGTGAGCGCATGGCCCACGCCTACATGGAGCTGCATGACGCCGGTGCCCACGATGCACCGGCCCGCGCGCAGGCGCTGATCCTGGGCCTGGGTTTCAAGACCACGGAGCTGAACCAGCCCGTCAACAGCTTCTCGGGCGGCTGGCGCATGCGCCTGCAACTGGCGCGTGCGCTCATGTGCCCGAGCGACCTGCTGCTGCTCGACGAACCGACCAACCACCTGGACCTCGACGCCCTGGTCTGGCTGGAAGCCTGGCTGCAGCGCTACGCCGGCACCATGCTGGTCATCAGCCACGACCGCGAATTCCTCGACGCCGTGACCGGCGTGACCCTGCACATCGAGAACGCCCAGCTCAAGCGCTACGGCGGTAACTACAGCAAGTTCGAGGACATGCGCGCCGAGCAGCTGGAACTGCAGCAGGCCTCCTACTCGCGCCAACAGGAAAAGATCGCCCATCTGCAGAAGTTCATCGACCGCTTCAAGGCCAAGGCCAGCAAGGCCAAGCAGGCCCAGAGCCGCGTCAAGGCGCTGGAGCGCATGGAGAAGATCGGCCCTGTGCTGGCCGAGGCCGACTTCACTTTCGAATTCAAGGAGCCGGCCAACCTGCCCAACCCCATGCTGGCCCTGCAGGACGTGAGCTGCGGCTACCCCCCCCCCGAGGGTGCACCCGCGGGGACAGCGCCCACGGTGATCGTGCGCAACGTCAGCAAGTCGGTCCTGGCCGGCCAGCGCATCGGCATCCTGGGGGCCAACGGCCAGGGCAAGTCTACGGTCGTCAAGACCATCGCGCGGGACCTGTTGCCCCTGAGCGGCGAGATCATCGAGGGCAAGGGCCTGGCCATCGGCTACTTCGCCCAGCAGGAACTCGATGTGCTGCGCCCGCAGGACACGCCGCTGGAGCACATGATCCGCCTGGTCAAGGACACCACGGCCCGCGGTGCGCTCAGCGGCCAGGCCACGCGCGAGCAGGACCTGCGCACCTTCCTGGGCAGCTTCAACTTCACGGGCGACCAGGTCAAGCAGGCCGTGGGGACCATGAGCGGTGGCGAGAAGGCCCGACTGGTGCTGTGCATGCTGGTCTGGCAGCGCCCCAACCTGCTGCTGATGGACGAGCCCACCAACCACCTGGACCTAGCCACACGCGAAGCGTTGTCCGTGGCCCTCAACGAGTTTGAAGGCACCGTGATGCTGGTCAGCCATGACCGCGCGTTGCTGCGTTCGGTCTGCGACGAGTTTTGGCTGGTCTCACGGGGCGGCATCAGCCCCTTCGACGGCGACCTCGACGACTACCAGCGCTACCTGCTGGACGAGGCCAAGCGCCAGCGTGAAGCGCTCAAGGAGGCCCAGGCCGTGATGGCAGCCGCTGCGAGTGCCCCGCCCCTGCCACCACCCGTGGCCGCCCCCGCCAAACGCGAGGACAACCGCAGCCGTCAGATGCGCAAGGAGCTGGAGAAGACCGAGTTGCGCATCGGTGAGCTGGGGCGCGAGAAGGCCGCGCTCGAAGAGCAGCTGTCTGGCCAGTCCGACATGAAGAAAATCACCGCGCTCAGCGAGCAGCTGGGCGTGGTGCAGGGCGAGCTGGACCAGCTCGAGGAACGCTGGCTGGAACTCAGCGGCAATCTGGGCGAGTAAGCTTCAGTCGGCAGCACGCGCAGGCGCCTGCTGCATCTGCTGCATGGACTCGCCTATCTTCTGCTGGACCTGCTGCATGGTCTGCTTGCCCTGCTCGATCTCCTGCTGCTTGACCACGCCCGCCGTGGCAGCCGTGGTCGCCGTTTCGGCACCACAACCCAGCAACATGAAGGCGCTCAGGGTGATGACAGACAGTCGGAACATGATCGGTACTCCTGTGTGATGGCGATACGAGAGCCACTTCATTTCAGTGGCCACCCGCTCGGGAAGCCCCTGTTTTATGCCATAATCTTGGCTTCGGGTTCTTAGCTCAGTTGGTAGAGCAGCGGACTCTTAATCCGTAGGTCGTAGGTTCGAATCCTACAGGACCCACCAGATCGAAAGGGATCTGATCGCAAGGTCAGATCCCTTTTCTTTTGCGCCCTCGCGTCTCGCGCAGACATGAAAAAAGGCCTTGCATTGCTGCAAGGCCTTCTTGTTTTGGCTCCTCGACCTGGGCTCGAACCAGGGACCTACGGATTAACAGTCCGGCGCTCTACCGACTGAGCTATCGAG
>JAIERT010000011.1 GCA_019746735.1 Burkholderiaceae bacterium
GGGCCCCGAGCGCAAGAGCATGGTCATGCCCGAGGAAGAGCGCCGCAACACGGCCTACCACGAGTCCGGCCACGCCCTGATTGGCAAGCTGCTGCCCAAGTGCGATCCGGTGCACAAGGTCACCATCATCCCGCGCGGCCGCGCGCTGGGTGTGACCATGAGCCTGCCCGAGAAAGACCGTTACAGCTACGACCGCGAGTACATGCTGAACCAGATCAGCATGCTCTTTGGTGGCCGCATCGCCGAAGAAGTGTTCATGCACCAGATGACCACCGGCGCTTCCAACGACTTCGAGCGCGCCACCCACATCGCGCGCGACATGGTCATGCGCTACGGCATGACGGATGCGCTGGGCCCCATGGTCTATGCCGAGAACGAAGGCGAGGTCTTCCTGGGCCGTTCGGTGACCAAGACCACCAACATCAGCGAGCAGACCATGCAGAAGGTCGATGCCGAAGTGCGCCGCATCATTGACGAGCAGTACAAGCTGGCGCGCAAGCTGATCGAGGACAACGCCGACAAGATGCACGCCATGGCCAAGGCCCTGCTGGAGTGGGAAACGATCGACACCGAGCAGCTCGACGACATCATGGCCGGCAAGGAACCGCGTCCGCCCAAGGACTGGACGCCACGCACGCCGAGCTCCGGTGGCGGCGACGCCGGCGGCAACCCGGCAGTGAAGACTGATCCCTCGCCATCGGCCGCCTGATCGGCGTGATAATTGCAAACGGGGCCCAGCGCCCCGTTTTGCTTTTCCGCAGTTCCCCATGATCTGGCAGACCACCCGTTTTCGCATAGCCCTGTCCCGGCCGCAGGTCATGGGCATCGTCAACATCACGCCCGATTCCTTTTCAGACGGCGGCAGCCACCCGGACACGCATTCCGCACTGGCGCATTGCGAGCAACTGCTCAGGGACGGTGCCGACATTCTCGACCTGGGCGCCGAGTCCACGCGCCCCGGCGCCGTGCAGGTGCCGCTGGACCAGGAGCTGGAACGTCTGCTGCCGGTGCTGCGCGAGGCGCTCAAGCTCGGCGTGCCCGTCTCCATCGATACCTACAAGCCGCGCGTGATGCAGGCTGCGCTCGATCTGGGCGCCGACATCGTCAACGACATCTGGGCCCTGCGCTGGCAGGATGCGGCCGATCCGCTGGATGGACGTGAGGTTGTGGCGGGACATCCGTCCTGCGGTGTCTGCCTCATGCACATGCATGGCGAACCTCGGACCATGCAGGTCAGTCCCATGGAGGGCGATGCCCTGCCCGCTGTCTCAGGCTTCCTCGCGGATGCGGCGCAAGGTCTGCGCGCACGCGGTGTGGCCCAGGAGCGCATCGTGCTCGACCCCGGCATCGGCTTTGGCAAGACGGTGGCGCAGAACTTCTCGCTGCTGGCGCGCCAGGGCGAGCTGCTGGGTCTGGGCTATGCTCTGCTGGCCGGCTGGTCGCGCAAGTCCTCGCTGGGCGCCGTGGCCAGTCCGCAGCCGGGCAGCACCGTGCCGGTGGGCCAGCACGAGCGCATGGCGCCCAGCATCGCGGCGGCGCTGCTGGCCGTGGAGCGCGGAGCCGTCATCGTGCGCGTGCACGATGTCAGGGAAACCGTGCAGGCACTCCAGGTGCTGGCAGCTATAAAATAAGTAGCATCCGACAGAGACACACGACAGGGAATGCAGAGATGAGCAGGAAATACTTCGGCACCGACGGCATCCGCGGCACGGTGGGGCAGGCCCCCATCACCCCGGATTTCGTGCTGCGCCTGGCGCACGCCGTGGGCCGCGTACTCAAGCGCGGCGAAGACCGGCCCGTGGTGCTGATCGGCAAGGACACCCGCATCTCGGGCTATATGCTGGAGAGCGCGCTCGAGTCCGGTTTCAATTCCGCCGGGGTGGACGTGGTGCTGCTCGGCCCTCTGCCCACGCCGGGCGTGGCCTACCTCACGCGCGCGCAGCGCGCCTCGCTGGGGGTGGTCATCAGCGCGAGCCACAATGCCTACCCCGACAACGGCATCAAGTTCTTCAGTGCCCAGGGCACCAAGCTTCCTGACGCCTGGGAGCAGGCGGTGGAAGCCGCGCTCGATGAGGCTCCTGTCTGGGTGGACTCGGCCAGTCTGGGCCGCGCGCGCCGGCTCGATGACGCTTCGGGCCGCTATATCGAGTTCTGCAAAAGCACTTTTGCGGGCGACCTCACGCTCAAGGGGCTGAAGATCGTGGTCGACGCCGCGCACGGCGCGGCCTACCAGATCGCGCCCAAGGTCTTCCATGAACTGGGGGCCGAGGTCGTGTCCATCGGCTGCGCACCTGACGGCTTGAACATCAACCACGAGGTCGGGGCGACGCACACCGCCGCCCTGGTGGCAGCCGTCAAGGCAAACCAGGCTGATTACGGCGTGGCGCTTGACGGTGACGCCGACCGCCTGATGATGGTGGACGCCACCGGGCGTCTGTACAACGGCGACGAGCTGCTCTACCTCATGGTCGACGACCGTCTGGGCCGTGACGAGCATGTGCCCGGCGTCGTGGGCACGCTCATGACGAACATGGCCGTAGAAGTCGCGCTGAAGAAGCGTGGCGTGCAGTTCGTGCGTGCCAAGGTCGGCGATCGCTATGTGCTGGAAGAACTGCACAAGCACCAGTGGCTGCTGGGCGGCGAGGGGTCGGGCCACCTGCTGGCGCTGGACAAGCAGACCACGGGTGACGGTCTGGTCTCGGCCCTGCAGGTCCTGCAGACCTGCGTGCGCAGCGGCAAAACCATGGCGGAACTGCTGGCCGACGTCACGCTGTTCCCGCAGATCCTGATCAATGTGCGCCTGCAGCCCGGTGTGGACTGGAAGGCGAACACCCGGCTCACGACCGAGACAAAGGCTGTGGAAGCCGAGCTCGGCGACACCGGGCGTGTGCTGATCCGTGCCAGTGGCACCGAGCCCCTGGTGCGTGTGATGGTCGAGGCGCGCGATGCCCCGCAGGCCCGGGCCTGCGCCGAACGCCTGGCGGCAACCTTACGCTGAAGCCCGTGCTTGGGTGGATCGCGGCGCCCAGGCATTGACCATGGCGACCAGTGAGAGCATCACCGGCACCTCGACCAGTACCCCGACAACCGTGGCCAGGGCGGCGCCCGAATGCAGCCCGAAGAGCGAGATGGCCACTGCCACAGCGAGCTCGAAGAAGTTCGAGGTGCCGATCAGGCAGGCTGGCCCCGCCACGTTGTGCGGCAGCTTCAGCCAGCGCGCGGCGTACCAGCTCAGGAAGAAGATACCGTAGGTCTGCAGGATCAGGGGCACGGCAATCAGCACGATGACCTGAGGTTTGGCCACGATGGTGCCGGCCTGAAAGCCGAACAGCAGCACCACGGTGGCGATCAGGCCCACGATGGACCAGGGCTTGAGCCGGCCCACAAGCCTGCCCACAGCCTGGGGCCCACGGCCCTGCAGCAGCTGGCGCGTTGCCATGCCGGCCGCCAGCGGCAGCACCACATAGAGCACGGTCGAGAGCAGCAGTGTCTCCCACGGTACGGTGATGTTGGTGACGCCCAGCAGGAAGGCGGCGATCGGCGCAAAAGCCACCACCATGATGAGGTCGTTCACCGACACCTGGACCAGGGTGTAGTTGGCGTCGCCTTTCACCAGCTGGCTCCAGACGAAGACCATGGCCGTGCAGGGCGCCACCCCCAGCAGGATCATGCCGGCGATGTACTCGCTGGCCGATTGCGGATCGACCCAGGGCGCGAACAGGTAGTGAAAGAAAAGCACGCCCAGCGCCGCCATGGTGAAAGGCTTGATAAGCCAGTTCACCACCAGGGTCAACAGGAGGCCGCGCGGCTTGCGCCCCACGTCCTTGATGGACGACCAGTCGATCTGGATCATCATCGGATAGATCATCACCCAGATGAAGACGGCGACCACCAGATTGACATGCGCCATCTCGATCGCAGCGACCGCTTGGAACAGGCCGGGCAGCAGCAGGCCCAGGCCCACACCGGCAGCAATACCCAATGCGACCCACAGGGTCAGGAATCGTTCGAACAAACCCATGATGCTGTGCCTCAGTCTTTCTGGCCGAGCTCGCGGGCGCTTTGCTGGATCAACTGGCTGGCCAGTTTTTCCGGGGGCAGGCTAACCAGCAGGTCCAGGCGACGCTTGATCGCCTGCAAGGTCCGGCGAAAGGCCTCGAGCTTCTGCTCCTGCGTGCCCTGGGTTTCGGACGGGTCGGCGTAACCCCAGTGCGCCGTGGCCGGGTGGCCGGGCCAGATGGGGCAGACTTCGCCCGCCGCGTTGTCACAGACCGTGATGATCAGGTCCATGCGCGGTGCATCGGGGCCGGCGAACTCGTCCCAGCTCTTGCTGCGCAGGCCGTCGGTGGAGATGCCTGCTGTCTGCAGCACCTGCAGGCCCAGCGGATTGGGCTGCTGGTTGGCCCGCGGGCTGCTGCCGGCCGAATAAGCCTTGAAGCGGCCGCCCCCGATGTGGTTCAGCGTGGCTTCGGCCAGGATGCTGCGCGCCGAGTTGTGCGTGCAGAGGAAGAGGACGTTCAGTGCGGGTGAGCTCATAGGGCGTCAGGAGAGAAGGAAATGAGAGGGTGATCGGGTGCAAGCGTTGGGGACAGCACGACCACGGGCGAAAAGCCACCACCTTCGGTGCGGAAATTGGTGGTCTGGCCGGACCAGGTGCGTGCGGCCAGCAACTGGACCTGACCGCGGTAGGCGTAGGCGCGCAGATCGAGCTTGAGGCGCTGGGTCTGGCCGTTGACGTTCACCAGGCGCTCGCTCGGCGGCACCAGGGCCTGAGCCACATAGTCGCCGGCGACGATCTCGCGCCAGACACGCTGCGTGAGCTTGTCGCCGCGGTAGGCCGCGCGTGCACCGAAGCCGGTGGCGGGCTTGAAGAACAGCTCGCGCCGGCGCGCCCACAGGGCCTCGGCGTTGTCGGCCGTGACGGCCACGGTGGCCGGCACCACGCGCAGGAGTTGGTTGCGGTCGGCCGGGTCCACGCCCAGCGCCCCGAGCCGGTCCGGATCGGAGAGGTCGATCAGGCGGCGCTTGTCCGCCGCCAGGGTGTAGGCGCGCGGGTGCGGGGTGAGCACCACGGCGTCTGCCGCCCAGGCCGAACGCAGGGCGGCGTGGCCGGGCTGGTTCAGGGCAAAGTCCGTCAGCCGGTTGTAGACCAGGTCCACCGGCTCGTCCGCAGGCAGGGCCGGGTGCCACAGCGCACCGTCGCGCCATTGCAGTTCGCCCGCATCGGCCACCACGGCCTGCAGGCCGTGCGCGGCGAAGAGATCGCGCGCCAGGGCGAATTCGGGCGCCAGGTACTGGGCCTCGGGCGCGTCGTCGACGATGAGCACATTGCGCCAGGGGCGCTCACCGCGCTGGGCCTGCCATTCGCGCCTGAACATGTCCACGATCACGGCTTCGGTCCGGTCGAGCTCGCCCCCCGGGTCCATGAAGGCCGGCATGGCGGCGCAGCAGGCGCGGTGCGCGCGTGCCAGTGCCGCGTTGAGGAAAGCACCGCCCGCGTTCGTGTTGATCTCGATCAGGCGCGGCCCCTCGGTGCTGAGATGGAAGTCGTAGCCCATGAACACGCCCTGCGGTCCGCGGTCCTGGCGGGTCTGCGCATCGGCATCCTTCAGGGCGTGGTCCTGCCAGGCGGGCAGGGCGCACACGCGATCGAGCGTCGCCACGGCCTGCGCGATCTCGTCGCGTGTCTGCGGGTCCAGGAAGACGGCGGTGGACGCGAAGAGGTGGGGATGGCTCAGGGCGAGCCGGTCGACCATGCCGACCAGGGCCGGGCTGGTTTCCAGCTCGGCGCGCAACTGCTGTGCGTCCAGCGTGCGGCAGGCGCAGGCGAGGTTGAGGCTGTCGGCGAGGT
The DNA here is from genome assembly GCA_019746735.1 of Burkholderiaceae bacterium. Classification (GTDB taxonomy): domain Bacteria; phylum Pseudomonadota; class Gammaproteobacteria; order Burkholderiales; family Burkholderiaceae_C; genus Hylemonella. Next base: position 5,852 of record JAIERT010000011.1, read on the forward strand.
TCATACGGCGGGGGCGCAGGCGCTGCGGCCTGCGGGTGTGACTTCACAGCTGGCGCCCTGGCAGCAGTGCCGGGTCAGGTAGGCCAGCAGGGCATCCATCTGCGCGAAGTTGGCGCGGTAGATCAGGCGTCGCCCGTCGGGTTCACTGCGGGCCAGGCCGGCATGGACCAGCTCCTTGAGGTGGAAGGAGAGGGCGCTGGGGCTGATGCCCAGTTCCTCGGCCAGCACGCCGGGCGTCTGCCCTTCGGGACCGGCCACCACCAGGGCGCGGAAGGCGCGCAGGCGCTGGGCCTGGGCCAGCGCTGCCAGCGCGCCCAGGGCATCGTCTTCGCCGAATTTCGGTTTTCTCATAGTTCAATGATACTTGAAATATTGAAATAAAAGCAAGACGGCCGATCAGGGGCGAAGCGCGTCATCGATCTGTCACATCAAAGCCATAAAGGCGTCATCGAGGCTCCCCACACTGGAGACCATGCAAGAGCACAGCCATCCCACCCAGTGTGAAACCAGCGAGGCCGGGGCCATCCCCCTGGCTGCGCTGGGCAGCGGCCGCCTGCGGGATTCAGGCTGGGCGCCGGTCTTCCCCGAGGAGGGCCATGCCGTTGAGCCGGCGCGCACCCAGGTGCTGCATCAGTGGGCGCTGTCTCTGGAGCAGCAGGCGGCGGGCCTGCTGTTCTTGCCGCTGGATGGCAATCCGCGTCACGGGGTTCTGGCGCTCTTCGTCGATGAAGGCGAGCTGCACGGTGCGATCGAGATCGTCGAGCGCCAGGGGCGCTGGCTCGTGATGCCGGACGATCTGCGCGCCCGCAGCCTGGCCGTGGCGGCCATGGCGCAGGCGGGGCCACGCGGGTTCCTGCGTTCCAGCATTGCAGGGACGCCGGACCGGCGCTTCATCTTCTTCAACACCCTGCGTGATGGCGCAACGGCCACCCTGGTCGAACGCCGCCGCGATGGAGGCGTCGCCGTCACCTGAAGGATTTCTGGCCCCGCTGACCCGGGGCTTTTTCATACCTGAAACCGATCATCAAAAAGCAAGCAAGGAGAGAAAAAATGAAAGAACTGCCCAACCCCACGTTTCCGCTGTCACCCGTCGCCCTGCCCAGGGGGTCGCTTCACCGCCCGTCTGAAGACCACGCTCAGGCGCAGCGCGGCGGCATTGAAGTCTCGTGGGCGCGCCATCTCGATGAGGTCCGTGCGGCGCAGCGACTGAGGCACGACATTTTCGCCGGCGAGATGGGCGCACGCCTGTCCACCACGGTGCCGGGCCACGACGTGGATCTGTTCGACGACTACTGCGAACACCTGCTGGTGCGCGACCAGGAGTCGAAGCGGGTCATCGGCACCTACCGTGTGCTCACGCCCGAGCAGGCGCAGCGCATCGGCAGCACCTACAGCGAGCTGGAGTTCGACCTCACGCGCCTGCGCGCCCTGCGCGAGCGCATGGTCGAACTGGGACGCAGCTGCGTGCACCCGGATTTCCGCCATGGTGGCGTGATCATGGCCTTGTGGGGCGCACTGGCCGAGTTCATGGTGCGCAACAAGCTCGACACCATGATCGGCTGCGCCAGCATTCCCATGCTGCACAACGGCGTGGTCAGCGGCGACGTGGCGGCCAGCATCTGGCGCCAGGTGCGCGAGACGCACATGGCCCCCATCGAGCACCAGGTCTGGCCGCGCCTGCCGCTGCCGGTGGAGGAGCTCGACAGCCATCTGGATGTGGAGCCGCCGGCCCTGATCAAGGGCTATCTGCGCCTGGGTGCCAAGGTGCTGGGCGCACCGGCCTGGGACCCGGACTTCAACAGCGCTGACCTGCCCATGCTCATGCGCATTGCCGACTTGCCTGCGCGCTACCGCAAGCATTTCCTGGGGGCCTGATGAAGCACCCGCTCGAACACGGCAGCCACTGGCTGGGCCAAGCCATGGAACGCAGCACAGCCCATGACCCCGATGAGGACAAGAGCGGCACGCGCCGCTACCGCACGGTCTTCATCTCGGACCTGCACCTGGGCACGCCGGGCTGCCGCGCCGAGGAGCTACCTCAACCACCTGCGCGCCAAGTTCGGCCTGCCCTACTGGTCGCTCTCGGCCTACCTCAAGCTCAAGGTCAAGAAGGCCGTGAGCTTCATCAACGACTTCGAACAGGCCGTGGCGCATGAAGCCCGCAAGCGCGGCCACCACGGCGTGGTCTGCGGTCACATCCACCACGCCGAGATCCGCGAGATCGAGGGCGTGCTCTACTGCAACGACGGTGACTGGGTCGAAAGCCTCACGGCCCTGGTTGAACACCACGACGGCCGGCTGGAGATCGTGCGCTGGGGGGATCCGGCCCCGGCCCAGGGCCTGCAGCAAACTGTGCGCGCCCCCGCCACGGCATGATGACGGCTCGGGTCGGCGCCGTCCGGGCCGCTCAGCATCCCCACGGTGTCGCAGGGCAGCCAGCTTGTCATATAAATGTCATCAAGACTGTCAACAATCTGTCATGACTTTCTCATCCACCCGTCTGGAATCCAACGTGCCGGCTGATACCGTCTCCAGCGTTGCGGCGCTGCCCCTGCTGGACCGTGACCACAGCATCCTGGCCTTCAACTGGCGGGTCTTCGACTGGGCCTGCCGCGCCGACGTGCCGCTGCTCGAGCGTTTGCGCTATCTGTGCATCGTCTCGTCCAACCTCGATGAGTTCTTCGAAGTCCGCGCCGAGCCGCACCTGAGCGCGCACAAGGTGCAGGAGCAGCAGGGCACCTATACCGCCGCCTCCTTCGAGCGCATGTCCCGGGCCATCCATGAACTGGTGGAGCGCCAGTATGCGCTGTACAACGAGGAGCTGATGCCCGCTTTCGAGAAGCAGGGCATCAAGATCGTCTCGCATGGCGAGCGCAACGCCGCGCAGCGGCGCTGGGTGCACCAGTACTTCGAGAGCGACGTCAAGCCGCTGCTGATCCCCGTGGGGCTCGATCCCTCGCATCCCTTCCCACAGGTGGCCAACAAGTCGCTCAACTTCATCGTGCGCCTGGGCGGGAACGACGCCTTCGGCCGAGCCAACGACATTGCCATCGTCAAGGTGCCGCGCGCGCTGCCACGCCTCATCCCCGTGCCCGAAAAGCTGTGCGGCAAGCGCCGGCTCTTCGTCTCGCTCTCCAGCATCATCCGCTCGCACCTGGACGAGCTCTTTCCCGGTCGCGAGGTGGGGCAGTTCTCGCAGTTCCGTGTCACACGCCATTCCGATCTGGCGGTGGACGAGGAAGACGTCAAGAACCTGCGCACGGCCCTGCGCCAGGGTCTGCAGCACCGCCACTACGGCCAGGCCGTGCGGCTGGAAGTCTCGGCCGGCTGTTCCGAGTACCTGTCGAGCTTCCTGCTGCGCCAGTTCGAGCTGCCCGAAGGCGCGCTGTTCCGAGTACACGGCCCCGTGAACCTGGTGCGTCTGGGCCAGCTGGTGGACCTGGTGGACGAGCCGCGCCTGCGCTTCCCCTCCTACAAGGCGTCCTACCCGGGCCAGCTGCAGCCGGGCCAATCCATCTTCGAGCAGCTCAAGCGCGGCGACGTACTGATCCACCAGCCCTACGAGAGTTTCGACGGCGTGCTGGACTTCCTGCGCGAGGCCGTCAACGACCCGCAGGTGCTGGCCATCAAGCAGACCATCTACCGCACCGGTGCCAACTCCGTGCTCATGGACCTGCTGCGCGAAGCCGTGCGCCGCGGCAAGGAAGTGACCGTGGTGCTGGAGCTCAAGGCGCGCTTCGACGAAGAGGTCAACATCAACTGGGCCGACCAGCTCGAATCCATCGGCGTGCAGGTGCTCTACGGCGTGGTCGGCCTCAAGACCCACGCCAAGATGATGCTGGTCACACGGCGCGAGGGCAAGGTGCTCAAGCGCTATGCCCATCTCTCCACCGGCAACTACAACCCGGTGACCGCGCGCTTCTACACCGACCTGAGCCACCTCACGGCCGACGCCGCGCTCACGGCCGACGTGGAACACGTGTTTGTGCATCTGGCCGGGCAGAGCAAGCTGCCGCGCCTCAGCCGGCTCTGGCTGGCTCCCTTCCAGCTGCACCGCAAGCTGATCGAGAAGATCGAAAGCCTGGGCGCAGCGGCCGCGGCCGGCAAATCAACCCGCCTGGTGGCCAAGATGAACGCGCTGACGGACGAGGCCATCATCCGTGCGCTGATCGCCGCCGGCCAGCAGGGGGTGAAGATCGACCTCATCATCCGCGGCGCCTGCATGCTGCCGGCCCAGCTGCCCGGTCAGACCGCCAACATCCGCGTGCGCTCCCTGATCGGCCGCTTCCTCGAGCACGCGCGCGTCTTTTACTTCCGCGAGGGCGAAGAGGAAGAGCTTTATCTGTCGAGCGCGGACTGGATGAACCGCAACATGCTGCGGCGTGTGGAACTGGCCTGGCCCGTGCTCGATCCCGTGCTGCGCCAGCGCATCGTCGACGAATGCCTGGTGGCCGGCCTGCACGATATGCAGGGCTCGTGGGAACTGCGGCCCGATGGCCGCTACGAGCGCGTACACCCTGCGGCCGGTCGCAGCGGCCCTGGTGCTCAGGAAGCACTCATGGCGCGGTACGGTCAACGTGACATCCGGGGCACCTGAGATGGACTTGGTGCTGTGGCGTCACGCGGAGGCGCATGAAGCCGAGCCCGGGCAGGACGATCTGTCGCGCGCGCTCACACCGCGTGGCGAAAAGCAGGCCACGCGCATGGCCGCCTGGCTGGACCGCCAGCTACCCGATGGCACCCGCATCCTGGTCAGCCCGGCGCGGCGCACCGAACAGACCGTCCAGGCCCTGGGCCGCAAATACAAGCTGCGCGAAGAGCTGGGGCCCAACGCCACGGTGGACCAGCTGCTGCAGCTCGTGCAGTGGCCCCAGGGCAAGGGCGTGATCCTGCTGGTGGGCCATCAGCCCGTGCTGGGTCAGACCATTGCACGCCTGCTGGCCATCCACGGCAGCGAGTGCAGCGTGAAGAAGGGCGCGGTCTGGTGGCTGCGGCACCGTCTGCGCGACGGTGTTTCGCAGACCACCCTGGTGTCGGTCCAGTCGCCCGACGCGCTTTAGGGCCAGGTTCAGGCTTTGCCGGGCCGGTCGGTCCGGGTCGACGGCACCGCCTGCAGTGCGGCGAGCAAAGCCTTGTCGTTCAGGGCCGCCAGCAACTTCAGTCCGGCGCGCAGCAGCTCGCTCTTCTTGCCGGGACGCCCCAGCTTCGTGGTGCGCTCCTTGAGCGCGCCCAGCACCTCGTACTCGTCCCTGGGCATGGCAAAGCTGTCACGTACACGCTTGATCTTCTTGGGGGCCTTGGCCTGGGCCGGCTTCTTTTTCGGGCCAGCCTGGACGGTCTTCACGGTCTTCTTCTGCGGTGCCGGCGCGGCCTTGCGCGGGGCGGCTTTACGTGCTGTCTTCCTGGTGGAAGTGGCGGTACGGGGAGCGGGGGTGGCCGGTGCGGCGGAGGTCGTTGTTGCGGTCATGGTTCGGACAAGTTCAGGAGAGGGGTTAGGGACTTTTATAACGCCTTCCACTCGCGGCCGCTACCGTGTCTGTCAACCGTCATGGCAGTGAAATACTTTCGTCATGAAATGGTCATCGTGCGGCGGCACAGTCGGGGCATACAAACAGTCGTTGGGGGCCAGGTGCCCCGCCCAGCATGTCGGCCCTGCGCTGCGATGAGGCGGCGTTCGCGCCGGTTGCGCCGCCCCTTCCCATGATCGATCACGTCCGCCTCTTTGCCGCCGAGTTCTGGCCCGCCCTCAGCGGACGCGAAGGCCCGCTGGCCCGCCTGCTGCGCGAAGACGCCCTCTACCCCGTGTTCCAGCCCGTCGTCGATCTCAAGTCCGCGGCCGTGCACGCCCACGAGGCGCTGATCCGCGGGCCCGCCGGCAGCTGGCTGCAGTCGGCCGACGCGCTGCTGCGCGCCGCAGAGCAAGAGGGCCTGCTCTACGAGTTCGAGCTCTTCTGCGTCTACAGCGCCCTGCGCCACTGGGGCGAGCTGCGCCAGCCCGGGCGGCTTTTCCTGAACATCAGCGCCCATGCCCTGCAGCGCCTGGTGGGCGTGGGCGGCACCCACACCCTGGCCCGCGCCATGCGCGGCCTGCAGGTCTCGCCGCGCATGGTGGTGCTGGAGATCACCGAGCACGAGCGCGTGCACGACATGGATGCCATGGTCGAGGTCGCGCGCGTGCTGCACTCGGTCGGGCTCTCGCTGGCGCTCGATGATTTTGGCGACGGTCGTTCCAGCCTGCGCCTGTGGTCCCAGCTCAAGCCCGACATCGTCAAGATCGACAAGTACTTCAGCCGCGGCATCCACCACAGCGCCGACCAGCTCAAGACCTTGCAGGCCCTGCTGCAGATCGCGGACGTCTTCGGCACCCAGCTCGTCGCCGAGGGCATCGAGAACGAGGCCGACCTGCGCGTCATCCGCGACCTGGGCATCGCTTACGGCCAGGGCTACTTCCTGGGCCGGCCCGATGCCGCCGTGCAGTCCGAGGCGCTGCACGAGGCCAGCCGCGTGCTGCAGGACACGCGCGTGGCCGTCATGCCCGAGCAGCGCTACGTAGCCCGCAGCGGCCAGCTGCGCCACCTCTCGCTCATCCATGCGCCCGCCGTGGCGCCGCGTGCCAGCAACGACGAGGTGGCCAACATCTTTCACGCCCATCCCGAGCTGCATGCGCTGGCCGTGGTGGACGAGGAGCGACCGCTGGCCATCATCAATCGCCAGCAGTTCATGGACCACTACGCCACGCTCTACTTCCGCGAGATCTTCGGCCGCAAGTCCTGCATGCTGCACGCCAACCAGCAGCCGCGCCTGATCGAGCGCAGCCACGACATCGAGCAGCTCATCGGCATCCTGACCTCGCAGGACCAGCGCTACCTCAGCGACGGCTTCATCGTCACCGAGAACGGGCGCTATGTGGGCCTGGGCACGGGTGACCAGCTCGTGCGCTCGGTCACCGAGCTGCGCCTGGAGGCCGCGCGCCACGCCAACCCGCTGACCTTCCTGCCGGGCAACATCCCCATCAGCCTGCACATCAAGCGCCTGCTGGAGAGCGGCGGCGAGTTCACCGCCTGCTACATCGACATGAACCACTTCAAGCCCTACAACGACCACTACGGCTACTGGCGCGGCGACGAGATGATCCGCCTGCTGGCGCGCCTGGCCGCGGCGCACAGCGATCCGCAGCGCGACTTCGTCGGCCATGTGGGCGGCGACGACTTCCTCATCCTGTTCCAGAGCGCGGACTGGGAGCGGCGCTGCCGCGCCATCGTCGACGACTTCGCCGCTCAGGCGCGCGAGCTCTACGACGCGCCTGCGCTCCTGGCCGGCGGCATCGAGGCCGAGGACCGGCAGGGCCAGCCCTGCTTCTTTCCCTGCACCACGGTGTCCATCGGCGCGGTGCGGGTCTGCTGCGGCGCCTACCGCGACGCGGAAGAGGTGGCGACCAGCGCCGCCCATGCCAAGCGCCTGGCCAAGTCCCAGGCCTCGGGCCTGGTCCTGCTCGATGCGCGTCCGCCCACGTCCGAATGTGCGGTGCCCATGCTGCAGCCCACGACCTCGACGCCGGACTGAAGACCGGCTGGATTTCACCGATGAACCTCAACCGCTACAAGATCTCCACCCGCCTGGCCTGTGCCTTCGGCTTCATGGCCCTGCTGGTGCTCGTGCTGGGCCTGCTGGCCCTGCGCCAGCTGCAGGCCGTGCAGGGCCACTTCCAGACCCTGCAACAGCAGCATTACCCGCAGGTGGTCACGGTGCACCGCATCAAGGCGCTCGTGCTCGACAGTGCCAGCACCCTGCGCAACCTCTTCGTCATCGTGAGCGAGCCCGAGATCCGGCGCCAGCTCCAGCGTGTGGACCGCCTCACGCAAGAGAGCGAGGCCCTGCTGGTGCAGCTGCAGCAGGCCGGCACCCGAGGCGAAGCGCAGCCCCTGTTCGGGGCCGTGCGTCAGTCTGGCCAGACCTATCTGGACGCCCGCAAGCGCATGCTGGACGCCTTTGCCGAAGGGCTGCTCAACGAGGCCGGCCTGATCCTGATGCGTGAGGTCCAGCGCGACCAGCAGCTCTACCTCGACGCGCTCGAAGCGCTGATCGCCTTCCAGGAAGCGCAGATGCAGGCTTCTGGCAGCTCGGTCGATGCCGCGGCCGAGAGCGCCCTGGCCCAGACCGGCCTGATGCTGTGCGTGGCCGTGGGCATGGCGCTCTGGCTGGCCCTGGGCCTGGTGCGTTCCATCCAGCGTCCGCTGGCCCAGGCCGGTGCGCTGGCACAGGCCGTCGCCGCGGGGGATCTTACGGCCCGCGCTTCGGCCGATGGGCGTGACGAGATTGCGGCCCTGCTCGATGCGCTGGGCGAGATGCAGGCGCGTCTGTCGGCCATCGTGGCCGGCGCCCGCCAGGGCGCCGAGACCCTGGCGAGTGCTGCGGCCCAGATCGCGGCCGACAACGCCGATCTCTCGGCGCGTACAGAAAGCCAGGCCAGCACCCTGGAGCAGACCGCGGCCTCGATGGAAGAGCTGGGCGCCACCGTGCGCGCCAATGCCGAACGCGCTCGCCAGGCCCAGGCGCTCACGCACAGCGCCAGCGCCGTGGCGCAGCGCGGCGGCGAGGTGGTGGGCCAGGTCGTGAGCACCATGGGCGAGATCCACGCCAGCTCGCGCCGCGTCGCCGACATCATCGCCGTGATTGACGGCATCGCCTTCCAGACCAACATCCTCGCCCTCAACGCCGCTGTCGAAGCGGCGCGCGCGGGTGAGCAGGGCCGCGGCTTTGCCGTGGTGGCCGGCGAGGTGCGCAGCCTGGCCGGGCGCACCGCCGAGGCCGCGCGCGAGATCAAGACCCTGATCTCGGGCAGCGTGCAGCGCGTGCAGACCGGCGCGGCCCTGGTCGACGAGGCGGGCCAGACCATGGCCGGCATCGTGGCCGGCGTGCGCCAGGTGCGCGAGATCATGGACGGCATGAGCACCGCCAGCGCCGAGCAGGCCGCCGGCATTGGCCAGGTGGCCGAGGCCCTGGCCCAGCTCGACCGCGTCACGCAGCAGAACGCCGCGCTGGTGCAGCAGATGGCCGCCGCCGCGGGCTCGCTGCAGGCCCTGGCCGGGCAGCAGGTGCAGGCCGTGGCCGTGTTCCGGCTCCAGCCGCAGGCGCTGCCGGCGCTGGCCGCGTAGCCTGTCATCGCATCTTCACGCCGGCGACACGGCGTGGTCACATGACGCTTCCATCATCTCCCCAATCGAGAAGGAGATGTTCATGAAAGTCGCCGTCATCGGAGCAGGGTATGTGGGGCTGGTCACCGCCAGCTGTCTGGCCGAGCTGGGCCATGAG
>JAIERT010000370.1 GCA_019746735.1 Burkholderiaceae bacterium
CGCGTGCTGGCCCTGCCCGGCACGCACCTGCACCTCTACGGCAAGCTCGATGCCAAGCCCGGCCGCAAGATGGGCCACCTCAACATCACCGGCGCTTCGGTCGACGCGGTGCGGTCCACGGCCCTGGCTGCAGCCCAGGTCCTGGGCATCGAGCCCTTCTGACGGGAGCCGGCCCCGATGATCCTCGACGGACGCGATCCGGCCTCCGTGCAGCGCGCCGCCGAGGCCTTGCGTGCTGGCGAACTGCTGGGCCTTCCGACCGAGACGGTCTATGGTCTCGCGGCCGATGCCGACCAGGACGCCGCCGTGGCGCAGATCTTCACCGCCAAGGGCCGGCCCAGCGACCATCCGCTCATCGTGCACGTGGCTGATGCGCAGGGCGTGGACCACTACGCGCAGGAGGTGCCGGATTTCGCCCGCGCCCTGCTGCAGCGTTTCTGGCCCGGCCCGCTGACCTTGATCCTGCCGCGTCGCCCGGCGGTAGCTGCGGCCGCAGCCGGCGGCCAGGATTCCATCGGCCTGCGCTGTCCCGCCCATCCCGTGGCCCATGCCCTGCTGCTGGTCGCGCGTGAACGTGGCGTGCACGGCGTGGCCGCGCCCAGCGCCAACCAGTTCGGCCGCGTGAGTCCGACCACCGCCGCGCATGTGCAGGGTGAGTTCGGTGAGGACCTGTTGATCCTTGATGGTGGCGCCTGCGAGGTGGGCATCGAATCGACCATCGTCGACTGCACGCGCGGTGCGCCCGTGCTGCTGCGCCCGGGCCGCATCACGCGCGAGCAGATTGAAGCAGTGAGTGGCCAGCGCCTGCGTGACAAGGACGAGCTGGCTGCACCGGCCCCGCGTGCCTCGGGCACGCTCGAGGCGCACTACGCGCCCCGGGCCAAGGTGCGTCTGATGGAGGGCAAGGCGTTGCAGACGGCGCTGGAGGTGCTGGGTCGGGACTTCGACGGCGGCAAAGCCACCATCGCCGTCTATGCGCGCAGCATCCTGCATGTGCCCTCGGTCAAACTGCTGTACCGGCGCATGCCTGACGATGCCGCGGCCGCGGCGCAGCAGCTGTTTGCCGCGCTGCGCGATTTCGATGCCCAGGGCGTGAACCTGATCTGGGTTGAGTCACCGCCGCAGACCACGGACTGGGAAGGCGTACGCGACCGCCTGCAGCGCGCGGCAGCGAGTTAAGGTGGCTTGCCGTAGCGCAGCTTCATCACCAGAATCGCCAGGGCTAGCAGCAGCGTCAGCCCGTTGGCCGCAATCAGGGGCCAGGCCCCCAGTAGCAGTCCATAGACCAGCCACAGCGCCACACCGGTGGTGAAGGTGGCGTACATGCCCAGCGAGATGCCGCTGACGTCGCGTGTGCGAAAGGTGTGCAGGGCCTGAGGCAGAAAGCTCAAGGTGGTCAGACTCGCGGCGAGGTAACCGATCAGGTCGTTCATGGCAGGGGGGGTGCAGGGGCTCAGCGCGACTTGCGCGAGACTTTTTCGGGGCCAGGGCTGGTCTGGCGCGCGGTCCATTCCACCAGCGCTTCGAGCGCGGGACGCACGGCGTTGGCGTTCGGGTGGTTGACGACGGCCACGAGCACATAGCGCCGGCCGTCGGGGGCGTGCACATAGCCGGCGATCGAAGCCACGTCGCGCAGGCTGCCGGTCTTGAGATGGGCGCTGCCTTCGGCACGCCAGCGGCTGGGGCGCAGGGTGCCGTCCAGGCCGCTGATGGGCAGGGAACTCATGAGCTCGGGCATCAGAGGGGAAGTCCAGGCGTAGTGCAGCAGACGGGCCAGTGCGGCGGCGCTGATGCGGTCCTCGCGCGACAGGCCGGCGCCATTGCTGATCAGCGGCTCCTCACCGGCGCCGAAGCGTTCACGCCACCAGGCGCGCAGCAGCTCGCGCGAGGCGGCAATCGTTCCCTTGCCCTGCTGTTGCAGGCTCAGCGTGAGGAAGAGCTGCTGCGTCATCACGTTGTTGCTGTACTTGTTGATGTCGCGCACCAGTTCGGCCAGCGGCGGCGATTCGAGCGCAAAGGCCGGCGCCATGCCCTCGGGCACCCGGCCCTCGCGCACCCGCCCCTGCAGCTGTCCGCCGATGGCGCGCCACATGCCCTCGATGGCGCGCGGGCCATAGCTCACCGGATCGGCCCAGGCCAGGGGCCAGACCTTCTCGCCGCAGGCGGCGGGGTAGCGGCCGGCAAAGCGCGGGCGCAGCGGGTCCGAAAAATCGGCGCGCAAGGCGCCGCGGTAGTCGTTGCACTCGGTCTCGCGCAGCGGCACATGCGTGGGCCAGGCCACGCCGGCCAGCGGCGGCTCCACGTGCACATGGGCCGCGTTCGCGCTGCGGTCGGGCACAAAGGTCATGAGCACGGACTTGAAGTTCAGCAGCAGGGCGTCGGGCGCGGCGTTGTAGGGCCGCAGCGGCTCGCCATCGAACTCGCCCGGGTCGACAGTCGGCACCTCGAAGGCGCTACGGTCGAGCACGATGTCGCCCGCAATGTTGCGGATGTCCAGGCCCTGCACGCGGCGCAGCAGCAGCCAGAGCCGCTCGGCCACCAGCTTGGGATCGCCCTGGCCCTGGATGTAGACGTTGCCGTAGAGCGTGCCTTCGCGCGCCGTGCCCTCGATGTAGACCGGCGTCTTCCAGGTCCAGCTCGGTCCCAGGGTTTCGAGCCCGGCCAGCGTGGTCACGAGCTTCATCACCGAGGCCGGATTCATGGGCACGCTCGCACGATGGCTCAGCAGTGCACGGCCCGGGCCGCCCGCCTCCTCGACCACGATGCTTACCGCCTCGGCCGGCACCCGGGCGCGTGCCAGTGCCTGAGCAACCGCAGGGGGCAGGGCTTCGCGGGCGATGGCGCTCACGCCGGACAGCAGCAGGACGAGGAACAGGACAGGGCGCAGCGCAGGCATGCGGGCAAGTCTAACCCTGGCCACGGATAATGCGGTCATGCATTTCCTCAAGGGTCTGTCGCCGCGCGCCATCGGCATCGCGGCTGCCGTCATCACCGTCGGCATCTGGACCGCCTTCATCGTCATCGCGCGCGCCTCGGCCCAGGGCTCGCTCACGCCCTACGATATCGCCTTCGCGCGCATCGTCGGCGCCAGCGTGGTCTTGCTGCCCCTGGGCTGGTGGCTGGTGCGGCGTGACCGCGCGCAGGGTGGCACGGCACCCTCGTCCTTCTTCGGTCTCTCGCCCCTGGGACTCAAGGTCACCGCGCTCTGCGGCCTGTTCGGCGGCTTCGGCTATGCGCTGCTGGCCTACGCCGGCTTCTTCTACGCGCCGGCCGCGCACGCTTCGGTGCTGATGCCCGGCAGCCTGCCGCTGTGGACCACCCTGCTGGCCCTGCTGGTGCTGGGCACGCGCATCACGCCCGCGCGCATGATCGGCCTGGCCTGCATCGTCGGCGGCGATCTGCTCGTGGGGGGCGCCAGCCTGCTGCAGGCCTTCGACGGCGGCGAAGTCTGGAAAGGCGACCTGCTCTTCATGTGCGCGGCCTTCAGCTGGGCCAGCTACAGCGTGCTGGCGCGTCGCCACGGACTCGATGCCGTGCGTGCCACCACGGCCATCACGGTGTTTGCACTCTTCAGCTACCTGCCTTTCTATGCCCTGCTGCTGGGCCTGGGCGTGATCCAGAGCCATCTGGCGAGTGCGCCCTTGCCCGAGCTGCTGTTCCAGTTCGCCTTCCAGGGCCTGGGCTCGGTGGTGATCTCGGGCATGACCTTTGTGCGCATGATCGAATACTTCGGCCCCGTGCGCTCGACCATGATCACGGCGCTCGTACCCGGACTCTCGGCCCTGGGGGCGGTGATCTTCCTGGGTGAACCGCTGTACTGGAATCTGCTGGCCGGCCTCGTGCTGGTGACCGTGGGCATCACCTTCGGCGTGAGGAAGACGGCATGAAGCTGCTGGCCTTCGACAGCAGCACCGAGCTGATCTCCATCGCCGTCACGCGTTCCGTGGACGGCGCGGCGCGGGTCTGGCAGCACACGGGCGCAGGGGGCGCCCAGGCCTCGAGTGCGCTGATCCCGGCCATCGAGACACTGATGGCCGAGGCCGATCTGGCCTTCGAGGAGCTCGAGGCCATCGCCTTCGGCCGCGGCCCGGGCTCCTTCACCGGCCTGCGCACGGCCTGCGCCGTGGCCCAGGGCCTGGGTTTCGGGGCGGGGGTGCCCCTGCTGCCTGTGGACACGCTGCTGGCCGTGGCCGAGGAGGCGCGTGCGCAGCAGGCGCCGCAGGCCACCCGCCTGCGCGTCCTGGCCCTGCTTGACGCGCGCATGGACGAGCTGTACTGCGCGCCCTACGACTATGCCGGTGGCCGCTGGCAGCAAGTCAGCGACGTCCAGCTCTGCAAGCCCGAACAGGTGAAGGTCCGGGACATCGAAGCGCTGGCCGGCAATGTGTTTGCGGAATATGGCGAGCGCCTGCCGGGGGCGACCCCGCTGCCCTGCTGGCAGGCCCTGCCCACCGCGGTGGCCATGCTGCGCCTGGCCCCAGCCCTGTTGGCAGCGGGCAACGCCGTGGCGGCGGAGCTGGCGCTGCCGCTCTACATCCGCGATAAAGTGGCCCAGACCACCGAGGAGCGTGCCGCCGCCAAGGCACGGACACCCCGCACATGAGTGCCGTTCTCAGACCTGTCGAAGCCCGCCTGGAGCCGCTCGAAGCGATGCGGCTCGAACAGGTGCTGCAAGTGGAGCAGCGCGCCTATCCCCACCCCTGGACACGCGGCAACTTCCGTGATGCGCTCAAATCGGGCTACCACGCGCGCGTCTTGCTGGCGGGCGAGGAACTGCTGGGCTACTACGTGGCCATGCAGGGGGTGGACGAGGTGCATCTGCTCAACATCACCGTGTCGCCGGACTACCAGCGCCAGGGCTGGGGGCGCGTCATGCTGGATGCGCTGGCCATCTGGGCCCGTGGCCTGGGCGCGCAATGGCTCTGGCTGGAGGTGCGCGTCAGCAACACGCGCGCCATCGCGATTTACGAGGCGCATGGCTACCGTCGCGTCGGCCTGCGCAAGAACTACTACCCGGCGGGCCAGGGCCAACGGGAGGACGCTGTGGTCATGAGCCTGCGCCTGTGAGAATCACGCCATGAACCTCGATACGCGGCAGCGTGCCATGCTGGAGGAAATGGGGATTCGGGTCTTCAGACCCGAATCCCCATTGGGGCTGATGGACGATGCGCCCCCCAGCCCCCCTCGAGGGGGGGAGGCCGCCTGGGCGGCGGCCGCTGCGCCAGTGGCACGCCCTGGCGCAGGTCTGGCCACTCCCGTGCGGATTGCTGCGCCTGCGCTCGCGCGGGCGCAGGCGGGTGAGATTGCGGGTATGGACTGGGACACGCTCGAGCAGGCGGTGGCTTCGTGCCAGGCCTGTGGGCTGTGCAAGAGCCGCAAGAACACGGTCTTCGGCGTGGGCAACCGGCAGGCGCGCTGGCTCATCGTGGGCGAGGCGCCGGGCGAGAACGAGGATCTGCAGGGCGAGCCCTTTGTGGGTCAGGCCGGGGTGCTGCTCGACAACATGCTCAAGGCGCTGGGCCTGAGCCGCGCGGGCGAGGGCGCTCAGGCGGCCTACATTGCCAACGTGCTCAAGTGCCGGCCGCCGGGCAACCGCAATCCGCAGCCCGAAGAGGTGCTGCAGTGCGAACCTTATCTGCGCCGCCAGGTGGCCTTGCTGCAGCCGCAGGTGATCCTGGCCCTGGGGCGTTTTGCGGCCCAGTCGCTGCTGCAGCACAGCGTGCCGGATGTCGCGACGATACCGCTCGGTCGCCTGCGCGGCCAAGTGCACCACTACGAGGGCGTGCCCGTGGTCGTGAGCTACCACCCGGCCTATCTCTTGCGCACGCCGCAGGACAAGGCCAAGGCCTGGGCTGATCTCTGCCTGGCGCGTGGCCTGATGCAGGCGGCCCCGGCTGCATGAGCATTTTCACGATCAGGGAGTCTTCATGAAAACCTTTGCGCGCGCCTTGCTGATCCTGCTGGTCTTGCTGATCGTGGTGGCGGTGGGCTGGACCTGGTTTTCGCTGAGCTGGAGCTACGCCGAGGGCGAGCGTGCCGGTTATGTGCAGAAGCTGTCGAAGAAGGGCTGGCTGTGCAAGACCTGGGAGGGCGAGATCGCCATGGTCACCATGCCCGGCGCCATCCCGGAGAAATTCGAGTTCACCGTGCGCGACGATGCCGTGGTGGAGCAGATCAATGCACTGGCCGGCAAGCGTGTGGTGCTGCACTACCGCCAGCACAAGTTCATTCCCACCACCTGTTTTGGCGAGACCGAATACTTCGTCAGCGGCATCCGCGAGGTGCGCGACGCGCCACAGCCAGCCGCGCCGCTGGCGCCCCCCGTGCCCCAGCAGGGGCAGTTGAGCGAACCGCGCTGAAGGAAGCGCCGCAAGGGCAGAGGATGGCCAGCAGCGGCACGGCGCGCCTCTTTCTCGCCCTGCAGCCCCCGCCCGCCGTCCGGGCGGCGCTGGCCGACCACGTTGCGGCCTGCCAATGGCCGGCGGGGGCCGCGGTCTATGCGCCGGCCGATTGGCACCTGACCCTGCACTTCATGGGCGCCGTGCCGCGCGAGCAGCTGCCGGCCTTGCGCGCGGGGCTGGCGGTGGCCCTGACCCCCTTCACCCTGCATCTGGGGGTGCCCGCGGCCTGGCCGCATGGCCTGGCCGTGCTCCTGCCCCACGGCACGCCGCCCGGGCTGGGCGCGCTGCACGAGGCGCTGGGTCTGCGCCTGCGCGGGCTGGGTCTGCGCACCGATGCGCGGCCCTACCAGCCGCATCTGACCTTTGCGCGCCGTGCCGACCCGGCGCAGCCTGCGTCCGGGCCGAGCTGTGACTGGCCCGTCCATTCCTATGTGCTCATGGAATCCACGGGCTTGCCCGAGGCCCGCTACCGCGTCTTGCAGCAGTACGGTGACCCGGAATTTGTCGGAATTGGTCCGGCTTGAAGCACAATCCGTCCTTAGCTCCGAACTTCGTCTTTTCCGCCATGACCACCCAGACCGCCGAAGTCCCCGTGTCGATCAAACTCCATGACGAGCCCGGCCACCTCATCCGTCGCGCCCAGCAGATCGCTGTTTCCACCTTCCACGAGGTCCATGGCCGGCATGTGACGCCCATCCAGTACGCCATCTTGCGCACCCTGCAGGAAACGCCCGGGATTGACCAAGTCACGCTGGCGGAGAAGATTGCGCTCGACACCTCGACCACCGCCGACATTGCCGCGCGGCTGGAAACCAAGGGCTGGATCCTGCGCGAGGTGCTGCCGCGCCGTCAGCGCAGCCTGAGCCTGACGCCCGATGGTGAGGAAGTTCTAGCGGAGCTTCTGCCGGGTGTGAGCGAGCACTACGAAAGCATGATGAACAGCCTGGAGCCGGCCGAGCGCCAGGAATTCATGCGCCTGCTGCGTAAGTTCGTCCATCTTTACGACAGCCAGAACCCGCTCGAGGTGCGCAAGAGCCGGACCGCCATGAAAGAGTGAGTGGGCGCCAGCCTACAGAATCTAGGGTAACTACGGATTTTCAGCGCTTGGCCTGGAGATGTTCGTTCAGTATAATGAATGTCATTCAGTATGCGGAATGAATGGCGGAGGCCAAGGCCGCAGACCAGACTATTGTTCAACCCTCACGAGGAGCCGCCCATGTTCCCGAAAAACACCTGGTACGTCGCTGCAACATCCAGCGAGATCGACGAGAAGCCCCTGGGCCGCACGGTCTGCAACGAGCGCATCGTCTTCTACCGCGGCCTGGAAAACAAGGTGGCGGCGGTGCAGGACTTCTGCCCGCACCGCGGCGCGCCCCTGTCCCTGGGTTATGTCTGCGAAGGCAAGCTGGTCTGCGGCTACCACGGCCTGGAAATGGGTTGTGACGGCAAGGTGGTGCACATGCCGGGTCAGCGCGTGCGCGGTTTCCCGGCGATCCAGGCCTACCCCGTGGTCGAGCGCTACGGCTTCATCTGGGTCTGGCCCGGCGACGCAGCCCAGGCCGACGAGAGCAAGATCCCCGTGCTCGAGTGGTATGACAACCCAGAGTGGGCCTACGGCGGTGGCCTTTACCACATCGTCTGCGATTACCGCCTGATGATCGACAACCTCATGGACCTGACGCACGAGACCTATGTGCACGCCACGTCCATCGGCCAGAAGGAGATCGACGAGACGCCCTGCAAGACCACGGTCAACGGCGACGAGGTGGTGACCAGTCGCTTCATGAGCGGCATCGAGCCCCCGCCCTTCTGGAAGGCCGCGCTGCGCGGCAACAATCTGCCGGACGACCAGCTGGTGGACCGCTGGCAGATCTGCCGCTTTAATCCCCCTAGCCACGTGATGATCGAAGTGGGCGTGGCCCTGCAAGGCCACGGCGGCTACGACGCACCCAATGATAAGAAGGCCTACAGCGTGGTGGTGGACTTCATCACCCCCGAGACCGAGACCTCCATCCACTACTTCTGGGGCATGGCGCGCAAGTTCAACCCCAAGGACAAGGCACTGACCGCCACCATCCGCGAAGGCCAGGGCAAGATCTTCGCCGAGGATCTTGAGATGCTGGAGCGCCAGCAGAAGAACCTGCTGACCTGGCCGGACCGCCAGCTGCTCATGCTCAACATCGACGCTGGTGGCGTGCAGTCGCGCAAGATCATCGACCGCATTCTGGCGGCTGAGCGTGCAGGCCAAACGGCGCCCGCTGCTGCTGCCTCGGTGGTTGCATGAGCACGGCGCCGACCCTGCAGGTGCGCGTGGCGCGCAAGGCTGTCGAGGCCCAGGACATCGTCACGCTGGAACTCGTGGCCGTGGACGGCCAGGCGCTGCCGGCTTTCTCGGCGGGATCGCACGTGGATGTGCAGCTGCCGAACGGCATCACACGCCAGTACTCGCTGTGCAACGACCCGCAGGAAACGCACCGCTACCAGATCGGCGTGCTGCGCGACGCTGCCTCGCGCGGCGGCTCGGCTGCGGTGCACGACCTGGTGAAGGAAGGCGATGTGCTGACCATCAGCGCGCCGCGCAACCACTTCGGCCTGGCGCATGAGGCGAAGAAGCATCTGCTGCTGGCCGGCGGCATTGGCGTCACCCCCATCCTCTGCATGGCCGAGCGTCTGGCCAACACCGGCGCGGACTTCGCCATGCACTACGCCACGCGTGCGCCCGAGCGCACCGCCTTCCGTCAGCGCATCGCGGCCTCGGCCTTCGCCTCGCGTGTGCAGTTCCATTACGACAACGGTGACGCGGCGCAGAAGCTGGACCTGCAGGCACTGCTGAGCCAGCCCCAGGCCGGGACCCACCTCTACGTCTGCGGCCCCAAGGGCTTCATGGATGCGGTGCTGAACACCGCACGTGCGGCCGGCTGGCCCGAGGCGCAGATCCATTACGAGTTCTTCGGTGCCGAAGTGGCCAAGTCGGACAGCGACGCGAGTTTCGAGATCAAGCTCGCGAGCTCGGGTCGCATCGTCATGGTGCCCAAGGACCAGACCGTGGTGCAGGCCCTGGCCGCGGCGGGTGTGGACGTCATGATCTCCTGCGAACAGGGGGTCTGCGGCACCTGCCTCACGCGCGTGCTCGAGGGCGTGCCCGACCACAAGGACAGCTACCTCACGCCCGAGGAGCAGGCCGCCAATGACCAGTTCACGCCCTGCTGCTCGCGCAGCAAGACGCCGCTGCTCGTACTCGACCTCTGAGTCAGGGCGCCCACGAAGAAGGGCTGCGATGGCGGCCCTTCTTACAATACGGGCATGACCTTCCTCGAGATGCTGCGCGCGGCCGAGCGCCAAAACGACTCCATGCTCTGCGTGGGCCTGGACCCGGATCCGGCCCGCTTTCCCGGCGCACTCCAGGGTGATGCCTCGAAGATCTACGACTTCTGCGCCGCCATCGTCGAGGCCACGGCCGATCTCGTGATCGCCTGGAAGCCGCAGATCGCCTATTTCGCGTCGCACCGCGCCGAGGCCCAGCTCGAACAGCTGGTGGCGCACATGCGTCGGGTGTCGCCGGGCGTGCCCGTGATCCTGGACGCCAAGCGCGGTGACATCGGCAGCACGGCCGAGCAGTACGCCATCGAAGCCTTCGAGCGCTACGGCGCCGACGCCGTGACGCTCTCGCCCTTCATGGGCTTCGATTCCATCGAGCCCTACCTGAAATACGAGGGCAAGGGCGCCTTCCTGCTGTGTCGCACCTCCAACCTGGGGGGCGATGATCTGCAGGCCCGGCGTCTGGCCGGCATCCCGGGCGAGCCGCTGCTCTACGAGCACATTGCACGCCAGGCCCAGGGACCCTGGAACCGCAATGGGCAGCTGGGCCTGGTCGTGGGCGCCACCTACCCGGCGGAGATCGAACGCGTGCGTGCCGTCGCTCCCAGCCTGCCGCTGCTGATCCCGGGCGTGGGCGCGCAGGGCGGGGACGCCGTGGCCACCGTCAAGGCCGGTTGGCGACCTGGCGCACCCATCATCGTCAATTCTTCGCGCGCCGTGCTCTATGCCAGCCAGGGCGCGGACTTCGCCGCCGCCGCACGCCGCGTGGCCGAGCAGACACGCGCGCAGCTGCAGGCCGCGCGCAGTTGAAACCAGACGTAGCCTGCCCTTGCGGCCTGCTTTGCAGGCCGCACAATACGCGCTGTACCGCCCGCATTCAGGCGGACCAGGAGAACCGTATGAAAAAACTGTCCCAACTTCTGCCGCTCTGCCTCGTCGGCGGTGCCGTGCTCATGAGCGGTTGCTCGGTCGTGGCCGAGGCGCCTCCGGGAGGCAACATCGGGCGCGACGGCGGGCGCTATGAGCGGCCCGATGACCGCCGCGACCGCAAGGACGAGCGCCGCGGTGATCGCCGCGACCGCGACGATGACCGAGACGATGACCGCCGCGGCGGCCGCCGGGACGACGACCGGCGGGGACGCGATGATGACCGCCGGGGTGGCGCCAGCGTGCAGGTGCAGATTGGCGGCTATTTTGGTGAACGTCAGCGCGCCGACGTCTATGGCTACTACGGTCAGCCGCCGCGCGCGCACTGCCCGCCGGGTCTGGCCAAGAAGGGCAACGGCTGCCAGCCCCCGGGCCAGGCCAAGAAGTGGAAGCTGGGCCAGCCCCTGCCGCGCGACATCGGCTACCGGCCGGTCGAGGCCGACATCCGCATCCGCCTGGGCACGCCGCCGGCCGGCTACGAGTTCGTGCGCGTGGCGCAGGACATCCTGATGATCGCCGTGGGCACCGCCATCGTCATCGACGCGATCGAAGACCTGCAGCGCTGAGGCTGCCGCCGCTCAGAGCAGCGGCTTGAGGTAGCGCCCCGTGTGGCTGGCCGGATTCGCGGCCAGTTCCTCGGGCGTGCCCACGCCCACCACGCTGCCACCGCCGGCGCCGCCCTCCGGTCCCATGTCGATCAGCCAGTCGGCCGTCTTGATGACGTCCAGGTTGTGCTCGATGACCACGATGGTGTTGCCCGCGTCACGCAGCTGGTGCAGTACCTTGAGCAGCAGCGCGATGTCGGCGAAGTGCAGGCCCGTCGTGGGCTCGTCGAGGATGTAGAGCGTGCGCCCCGTGTCGCGCTTGGAGAGCTCCAGCGCCAGCTTGACGCGCTGCGCCTCGCCGCCCGAAAGCGTGGTGGCGCTCTGGCCCAGCTTCACATAGCTCAGGCCCACGTCCAGTAGGGTCTGCAGCTTGCGCGCGATGGCGGGCACAGCCTTGAAGAACTCGTGCGCGGCTTCGACCGTGAGGTCCAGCACCTGCGCGATGTTCTTTCCCTTGTATTGCACCTCCAGCGTCTCGCGGTTGTAGCGCGCGCCGTGGCAGACGTCGCAGGGCACGTAGACGTCGGGCAGGAAGTGCATCTCCACCTTGACCATGCCGTCACCCTGGCAGGCCTCGCAGCGGCCGCCAGCCACGTTGAAGGAAAAGCGCCCCGGGCCGTAGCCCCGCTCGCGCGCCATGGGCACCTCGGCCATGAGCTCGCGGATGGCCGTGAACAGGCCGGTGTAGGTGGCGGGGTTGGAGCGCGGCGTGCGTCCGATGGGGGACTGGTCCACGTTGATGACCTTGTCGAAGTGCTCGATGCCTTCGATGGCCTGCACCGGTGCGGGTTCGTCGTGCGCGCGGTAGATGGCGCGCGCCGCGGCGCGGTACAGCGTGTCGTTGACCAGGGTGGACTTGCCCGAGCCCGAGACGCCGGTCACACAGGTGAACAGGCCCACGGGCACATCGACGTCCACGCTCTTGAGGTTGTTGCCCGTGGCGCCGAGGATCTGCAGGCGCTGGAAGGCCGCGCGGTCGTCCCGGGCGGGGACCTTCCTGAAGGGGGCATCGACCAGATCGGCACGCAGCGGCAGCCAGGGGGTGCGGCGCTGGGGGACGGCGATCTGCAAGGTGCGCGCGAGGTACCGGCCGGTCAGTGAATCGGCGTGGGCCTTGACGTCCTCGTACGTGCCCTGGGCCACGATCCTGCCGCCATGCACGCCGGCGCCCGGTCCCATGTCGATCAGGTGGTCGGCCGCTCGCATCATGTCCTCGTCATGCTCCACCACCAGTACGCTGTTGCCGATGTCGCGCAGATGCTTGAGGGTATCGATCAGGCGGTCGTTGTCGCGCTGGTGCAGGCCGATGCTGGGCTCGTCCAGCACGTACATTACCCCCGTGAGGCCGCTGCCGATCTGGCTGGCCAGGCGGATGCGCTGGGCTTCGCCGCCCGACAGCGTCTCGGCGCTGCGGTCCAGGCTCAGGTAGTTGAGCCCGACGTCGTTGAGGAACTTCAGGCGCAGGCGGATCTCGCGCACCACCTTGTCGGCGATCTCGGCCTTGGCGCCCTGCAGCTGCAGCGTGCCGAAGTAGTCGTGGCATTCACGCAGCGTCAGGTGGCTGACCTCGAAGATCGCGCGCGACTGGGCGCCCTCGCCGATCTTCACGAAACGCGCCTCGGGCCGCAGGCGCGTGCCGTGGCAGGCCGGGCAGGGCTGGGTGCCGCGCAGGCGGGCCAGGTCCTCGCGGACCAGGGCCGAATCGGTCTCGCGGTAGCGCCGCGTCATATTGGGAATGATGCCTTCGAAGGTGTGCGTCTTGCTGACCTTGCGGCCTTTGCTGGCGCCCGAGTCCATCACATAGCTGAACTTGATCTCCTCTTTGCCCGAGCCGTGCAGGATCACCTCCTGTACGGGCAGCGGCAGCTCCTCGAAGGGGGTCTCGATGCTGAACTTGTAGTGTTTGGCCAGGCTCTCGAGCATGGCGAAGTAGTAGCCGTTGCGCCGGTCCCAGCCCTTGATGGCGCCGCCGGCCAGGCTCAGCGAGGGGAAGGCCACGACGCGCGCCGGATCGAAGAACTCCTGCTGGCCGATGCCGTCGCAGGCCGGGCAGGCACCCTGCGGCGAGTTGAAGGAAAAGAGGCGCGGTTCGAGCTCGCTGATCGAATAGTGGCACAGCGGGCAGGCGTAACGCGCGTTGAACATGTGCTCGGTGCCGGAGTCGTGTTCCACCGCAATGGCGCGGCCCTCGGCCAGGCGCAGCGCAGCCTCGAAGCTCTCGGCCAGGCGCTGGCGCAGCGCAGCCTGTTCGGTGGCGTCACCGCTGCGCACGCGCAGGCGGTCGATCACCACGTCGATATCGTGCTTTTCCGTCTTCTTGAGGGCGGGCAGCTCGTTGAAGTCGCAGAGCTGGCCGTCGATGCGAAAGCGCACGTAACCCTGGGCTTGCATGGCCTCGAACACCTCGCCGAACTCGCCCTTCTTCTGCCGCGCCAGCGGCGCCAGGATCATGAGGCGTGTCTCGACGGGCAGGGCCAGCACGGCGTTCACCATCTGGCTCACGGTCTGTGACTGCAGCGGCAGGTTGTGGTCCGGGCAGTGCGGCGTGCCCGCGCGCGCGTAGAGCAGGCGCAGGTAGTCGTGGATCTCGGTCACCGTGCCCACGGTGGAGCGGGGGTTGTGGCTGGTGGCCTTCTGCTCGATGGAGATCGCCGGCGACAGGCCCTCGATCAGGTCCACGTCCGGCTTGTCCATCAGTTGCAGGAACTGGCGCGCGTAGGTCGAGAGGCTCTCCACATACCGGCGCTGGCCCTCGGCGTAGAGCGTGTCGAAGGCCAGGCTGGACTTGCCCGAGCCGCTGAGGCCGGTGATCACCACCAGCTGGTTGCGCGGGATGTCCAGGTCCACGTTCTTGAGGTTGTGGGTGCGCGCCCCGCGAACGTGGATGGCCTGCTGCTGCAGGGCCTGGGCCAAGTAACGGCCCTGGCCCTCCTCGGCGAGGCGGGCGGTGTGGATGGGGCCGTCGGTAGGGGAGTTCAAGGTTGGGGCTGCTGCGGAAAACCCTCCATGATAGAGAAAGCCGGCCGCCCGGGCTCAGGCGCCGGCGGGCCGGGCCGGATGAGGGACAATCACGCCCTTGGCCCCGCCCCGCGCCCGGGGCCCGTTCTTCCAGCAGCTTTTCGTGTCCACCACCACCGTTTCCGCCGCCGTCCCCGGGTCTGCGTACAGCATGACCCCGGCCGAATGGCGCTCCAGCGCCTCCCTGGCCTCCATCTTTGCCCTGCGCATGCTGGGGCTCTTTCTCGTGCTGCCGGTCTTCGCCCTCGAAGCCGCCCGCTACCCCGGTGGGCAGGACGCCACCCTGGTCGGGCTGGCCATGGGCATCTACGGCCTGACCCAGGGCCTGCTGCAGATTCCCTTTGGCATGGCGTCGGACCACTACGGCCGCAAGCGCGTGATCATCCTCGGCCTGCTGATCTTCGCCGCGGGCAGCTTCATGGCGGCCCTGGCGGACAGCCTGACCGGGCTCATGATCGGCCGCGCACTGCAGGGCGCGGGTGCCGTCTCGGCCGCTGTCACGGCCTTGCTGGCCGACCAGACGCGCGACGAGGTCCGCACCAAGGCCATGGCCATGGTCGGCGCCAGCATCGGCCTGATGTTCGCGCTCTCCCTGCTGCTCGCGCCCCTGCTGGTGGCCGAGATCCGGCTGGCGGGCCTGTTTGCGCTCACCGGCGTGCTGGCCCTGATCGGCATCGCCGTGGTGCACTGGTGGGTGCCGGCCGAGCCGGCGCAGCACAAGAACCTGCCCCGCGGCCGGCTCTCCGAGGTGCTGCGGCACCCCGGCCTGCTGCGCCTGGATGCCGGCGTCTTCATCCTGCACGCCGTGCAACTGGCCATGTGGGTGGCCATCCCGGCTCTGCTGGTCCAGGCGGGTCTGGACAAGGATCACCACTGGTGGGTCTATCTGCCGGCCGTTCTGGCCTCCTTCGTGGTCATGGGCGCGGCGCTGTTCCCGCTGGAAAAGCGTGGCTACCTGCGTGCCGTCTTTCTGGGCGCCATCGCCCTGATCGGCCTGGTGCAGCTGGGGCTCTGCCTGGTGGCCGACGTCCCAGGGATCGCCTCGCTGGCCCTGCTGCTGTTCGCCTTCTTCTGCGGCTTCAACGTGCTCGAAGCCAGCCAGCCCAGCCTGGTTTCGCGCATCGCTCCCGCGCAGGCGCGCGGCGCGGCGCTGGGCGTCTACAACACGCTGCAATCGCTGGGCTTCTTCGCCGGCGGCGCGGCCGGGGGCTGGCTGGTCCAGCACCATGGCGTGCAGGCCCTTTTCATCGGCAGTGCGGCCGCCATGGCCCTGTGGCTGCTGCTGGCCTGGCCCATGACCGCGCCCGGGCGCAAGGCCCCATAATCACCTGAATTTCCGGAGG